>CALMPZ010000540.1 GCA_937871645.1 uncultured Polymorphobacter sp. | reverse complement strand
GGCAGATGCGCCTGCGCACGTCTTCGGCTGGTGCGTCGGCAATGACGCGACCGAACGCGCCTGGCAGCATCGCACGCACCAGTGGACGCTGGGCAAATCATTCGACACGCACGCGCCGTTCGGACCGTGGATCACTACCGCCGACGAAATTCCCGACCCCCACGCGCTCGGCATCCGCTGCTTCGTCAACGGCGAGCAGCGCCAGTCGTCGAACACCAAACACCTGATCTTCAACGTCTGGGACCAGATCGAGCATCTGTCGGGCGCGATGACGCTTGAACCCGGTGACCTGATCTTCACCGGCACGCCGGGCGGTATCGGCGCCGCAATGGAGCCGCGCCAGTTCCTCAAGGACGGCGATGTCGTGCGCATCGAAATCGACGGGCTCGGCGCGATTCAAAACCCCTGCGCCAACGAGGTCTGATATGGATGCAGACGTCCTGATCATCGGCGCCGGCCCGACCGGTGTCGCGCTCGGCATCGCGCTGGCGCAGCACGGGGTTTCGGTGATCCTCGCCGACAAGGCCGACGGCATCTATCCGCTGCCACGCGCTGCGCACATCGATCATGAAACGATGCGCATCCTGCAGGCGCTCGGCGTCGGCGACGCCGTGTTTGCCAAGTCGCGCCCGTCGAGCGGCTATGACTTCCTGACCGCCAAACGCGAGGTGCTGCTGCGCTTCGCCTCCGATCCGGTGACCAGTCCGTCGGGCTGGCCGATGGCGAACATGATCCACCAGCCGAGTGTCGAGGCGATCATGCGCGAACGGTTGGCGGCGCTGCCGCATACGCGGTTACGGCAGGGGCTGGCGTTTGCCGGCTTCACGCAGGACGGCGAGGGCGTTACCGCCAGCTTCGAAGACGGCACCAGCTTGCGCGCGCGCTACCTCGTCGGCGCCGATGGCGCATCCAGTCCGGTGCGCGCTGCGGCCGGTGGCGGGCTCGACGATTTGGCGTTCGATGAACCATGGCTGGTGTTCGACGTGCTCGTCCATGATGCAACCCGCTTGCCCGACATCAACCTGCAGATCTGCGACCCCGAGCGCCCGACGACCTGCGTGCTGATGGCACCCGGCCGCCACCGCTGGGAATTCATGTTGAAGCCCGGCGAAACGCCCGAGAGCATCAGCACCCCCGAATCGATCGCGGCATTGCTCAAGCCGTGGAATGTCGACGGCGCCGTGACGCCCGAGCGCAACGCGGTTTACCGCTTCCACGCGCTGATCGCAAAGGCGTGGCGCACCGGGCGCGTGCTGCTGGCAGGTGACGCCGCGCACCAGATGCCGCCGTTCGCCGGGCAGGGGCTGTGTTCGGGGCTGCGCGACGCCGCCAATCTCGGCTGGAAGCTTGCGGGCGTCATCAAGGGCGAGGCGCAAGCGACGCTGCTCGACACTTATCAGGCCGAGCGCGAGCCGCATGTGCGCGCGATCATCGACATGGCATTGATGATGGGCCGCACCGTCTGCATCACCGATCCGGCCGCGGCTGCGGCGCGCGATGCGGCGATGCTCGCGGCGCGTGCTGCCGAAGCCGGCACCGGTGGCGGTGGTGGCGGCATCGGTTGGCCACCATTCAGCGCGGGCTGCATCCTCGCCGGCAGCCCCGGCGCGGGCGAACTGTTCCCGCAGCCGTGGCGTGACGGCCAGCGGCTCGACGACGTCCTGGGAGCCGGTCCGTGGCTGATTGCGCGCGAAGCTGCTGCGGACGCCGTCGCCCTCGACAACGCCCGGCTGACGCCGTTCCGCGCCGATCTGACGCGCTGGCTCAATCAGCGCAGCGCGGATGCGGTGCTGGTGCGTGCCGACCGTACGGTCTTCGGGACCGGTGCTGCCAGCGTACTCCGGGACGCCTGGACGCGGTGGCTCGCGGCATGACAACTGGTTCAACGGGGGCATTGCCATGAAGATATTTCTGCTCGGCGCGACGGGTAACAGCGGCGGCCGGCTGCTGGCGCAGGCGCTGGCACGCGGCCATCAGGTCACCGCGCTCGTCCGCAATGCTGCCAAGCTGCGCGCCCAAATGGCCAGCACCGCCCCGCCGGGCTTGACCATCGTCGAAGCGGGGCTCGACGACGAAGCCGCGCTTGCCAAGGCGATGGCTGGACACGACGTCGTCATCAACGCGGCCGGGCATCTGGTTGACGGTGCGGCCTTTCCCGAACTGGTGGCGCGCGTCACCCGCGCGGCGCGGGCGGCGCTGGGTCCGGGTGGGCGCCTGTGGTTGTTTGGCGGTGCCGGCTTGCTCAAAGTGCCGGGTACCGATCTGCTGACGCTCGACCTGCCCAAGATCCCGCCGGTGTTTGAAGCACACCGGACAAATCTGCGCATGGTCGCGGCGACGACGCTTGACTGGTCGATCATTTGTCCCGGCCCGATCATCGATTCGGAAACGGGCCAGCCGCATGCCGGGCTGCGCATTGCCATCGGTGAATGGCCGGTTGATCCACCTTCGGCGCTTGTGCGCATGCTGCCCAGGATCGCGCTATCGCTGGCGTTCCGCAACCGCATCGGCGAAATGACGATCAGCTACGACGATGCCGCGCTGGTCATTCTTGATAATCTGGCGCCCGGCGGTCCGACCAGTCGCCAGTGCGTCGGCGTGGCGCTGCCGCGCGGCATGAAAGCGCACAAGGCGGAAGTGCCGTCGTAGCCAGCCGGCCGGTGCAAGAGCGTCGCAAACGGCAAAACGGCGGGCATGGCTGTTGCCACACCCGCCGCCCACGGCCCCCTCCCGTGACTTACGCGCTGACCTGCGCGAGCTTTTGCGGTGCGCGGCGACGCATGCTGGCGCCGATCATGCCGAAACCGGCGATCAGCAGCATCCAGCTTGCGGGTTCGGGCACAGCGGCACCAGCAATGCTATCGAGTTCGAAGGCGACGCCCGTCGAACGGAAGCGCAGCCCGGTAATGACTTCGCCTGTACCCGCATCGAACGACACGCGGCGGTTTGTCGACGAAATGAACTGGTTGCCGTTGGCGACGGGCAGCGCACTGCCGGCCAGCGTGAGCAGTGTCGCACCGCCGGCACCAAGCACGTCGACGAAGTTGTAGTTGTCGACCGAGCCCCAGTAGAAGCTCACCGACCTCAGGTTCGGCGTGGTCAGCTTGGCGATGCCGTTGCCCAGCGAGTTTGACACGTAAAGATACTTTGATGCGTCAGTGGCCGGCGTCGCGGCGGCGCTCGACGATCCCGAAACGATGCCATAGGTACCTGACAGCGCATAACCGGTCGGCAGCGGTGCATCGAAGCTGACCAGCACGGTCTGCCCCGGCGCCGGGCCAGGATCGGGCGCGCCTGGTAGCGACGTCCAGGTCACGGCCTGTGCGGCAGTGGCAAAAATCGAAACGGCAGCCAGCGCGACCGCGCCGCTGATCGAAAGCTTAGTCATGGGAAAACAACCCCTCTTACACCCAGCGGTCAATTCCGCTGACAACTGGCACCAAGCAAAGGCCGTGCCAGAATCGCGCTCTACCGCATTAGCGCTGAACCTCAGATGTATAGATAGTTAACTTATTTGAACCAAGACGCGATAGTGTAATGTTTTCTGACAGAATCGCTGTGGCTCGCCGCCGACGGTCTCATTTGTCGGACCAGGCCAGCGGCGTAATTCGGTCCATGCAGGCCCGTTGACCGTGGCCACCAAGCCGGTCACTGTTGGCGCGCGGATGCCCGCACCCCTTCACAATCAAGTTAATCCGATGCCCGCCAAGCCAGCCACCACTGCCACCAAGTCCGATGATCGCCGCGCGGCGATCATCGAGCGGCTTGCCGATCATGTGCTGGCGCACGGGCTGACCGCGTCGAGCCTGCGTCCGCTGGCCAAAGCGGCGGCGACCAGCGACCGCATGTTGCTGTATTATTTCAAGGACAAGAATGAGATTGTCGCGGCAACGCTCGAGTGCATTTCGGCGCGAATGGTGGTGCTGATGGGGCCGCGCACCGCCAGCACGCCGCAGCCGTTTGCCGCACTGCGCGCGCAACTGGCGGCAATCGTGCGCGACCCGGTGTTCTGGCCGTACATGCGCGTCTGGCTGGAAACCGCAAGTCGCGCCGCGCATGGCGATCCGCTGTTTCGCGCCGTCGGCGAAAGCATCGGCCGCGGGTTTCTCGCCTGGGGCGCGGCGCAGCTCGATAGCCCGGATGAGGCGACGCGGGCCCGCGACGCGGCGCAACTGCTGGTGATGACCGAAGGGCTGGTGTTGCTGACCGCACTCGGCCTCGATGATGTCTGCCAGCAGGCTCTCCAGTCATGATGTCCTTGTTGGCCATCCGCCGACTGGTCGCAACCGATGCCATGGCTGCAGCGCGCCTCCACCAGCGCGGCGGCGCGTTGATCCCGGGCTATGACACATCGCTGCACAGCAGCGCCGAATATGTCACATTCTACCGCGACACCGTGCTGGTCGATTGCACCGTCTGGGGGGCGTTCGCCGGCACCAAGCTACGCGGCCACATCGCGCTGCTGCCCGGCTGGATCGAGCATTTGTACGTCGATCCGGATTTCATCGGCCGCGGCATCGGACAGCAGCTGGTGCGAAAGGTGCAGGATGATCAGGCTGAACTGCGGCTGTATACCTTTCAATCAAACGTTCGCGCGCGGCGCTTCTATGAATATCTGGGCTTTGTCATCGAGGAACTGACCGATGGCAGCCGCAACGAGGAAAAAATGCCCGACATGACCTATCATTGGCGGCGTTGACGCGGAGCAGGCCGCCACCGGCTCAGGGCCGATTACGCAGAAGCGCCAACACCAACCCGACCCCGGCGCCCCACAAGATGACGGCGCCTGCACCCGCAATGTGCGCGACGCTATTACCGTATAACGACGGAAACCACGCCAGCGCCAGACCGTCGAGCAAGGTCGCCGACGCGGTGCCGACCGCATAGCCCATCGCCACCTGGTTGCGCGCCAGCTTTCCGAGGCGTTCGAGCAGCAGCACGAACGGCCAGGTGCCGGGGATGGTCAGCGCATAGACCAGCACGCGCGTGCTGCCTTCAAAGATGTCGAGCGGTTCCAGCGCGCGAATCAGTAGCGCGGCGGCAAGCCACAGCACCGCGCCCATCAGCGCCATGGTGAAGGTTTGACGGCTGGTCAGCGTCTGCATGCCGGTAGTGTTCATGGCGCGACTCTCCCTGTTGGTGTCACGCGTTCTAAAAAAATGTAGCGACCGCTACAAGTCTTACGCCCAGCCGACCACCGCGCACGCCGCGAACAGCAGCGACCCCGTCAGCCGGTTGCTGCGGAACAGCACCAACGCGCGCGCCGCGTCATGGTCGCGCAATTGCACGACCTGCCACGCCAGATGCGCGGCGGCAGGTACCAGTGCCAACAACGCAGGCCACTGCGGATTGAGCAGCCACAGCGCCGCCGCTGCCAGTGCGACCGCTGCGGCATAGAACACGCCCACGCCGGTGCGGGCACGAGCCCCAAGCGCCCGCGCGCTCGACTTGATGCCGGCAAAGGCGTCATCCTCGATATCCTGCAGCGCGTAGATGGTGTCATAACCAAGCGTCCAGAACACCCCGGCGCCGTAGAGCAGCAGCATCGGCAAACTCGGCGGCGCCACCGCCAGCCAGCCGACCAGTACCCCCCAGTTGAAGGTCAGCCCGAGCCACGCCTGCGGCCACCAGGTGATGCGCTTCATGAACGGATACGCCGCGACCAGCACCAGGCTGCCCAGCGCCACCAGCTGTGCGCGCAGCGGCAGTTGCAGCAGCACCACCAGCCCGATCAGCGCCAGCGCCACCAGCCACACCCACGCCGCCTTGACCGACACCCGCCCCGACGCGATCGGCCGGTTGCGCGTGCGCGCGACACGGGCATCGAGGTCGCGGTCGACGATGTCGTTATAGACACACCCCGCGCCGCGCATCGCGAAGGCACCTGCCGTGAACCACAGCAGCAGCGGCCAGTCGCGCGGCAGCCCGCCGGCCAGCGCTAGTCCCCAGCCGCACGGCCACAGCAGCAGCCACGTGCCGATCGGCCGGTCGAACCGCGCCAGCCGCGCATAGGGGCGCAGCGGTTCGGGCAGCGCATCGACCCAGCTCGCCGGCACGGCGTCGGGGGTAGGGGTATCGGTGCTGCGCTGGTTCAAACTGTCCTGCCTGTGCTAGTGCCGCACCATGAGCGAAACCCGCAGCCCTCTGTCAACCCGAGCTCTTGCAACGACTCCGCGACTTTATGTCGAGCAGCCGCTGGCGGTTGGCGCGCGCGTCGTGCTGCCGACGCCCGCCAGCCACTATCTCGCCAGCGTCATGCGGATGGCGGTCGGCGATAGCCTGCGGGTGTTCGACGACATCGGCGGCGAGTTTCACGCGCAGATTGCCGATGCCGCGCGCAAGGCGGTGGCAATCGACATTGTGGCACTGTTGCACCCGCGCGAACCTGTCGCCGACATCTGGCTGTGCCTCGCGCCGATCAAGCGCGGTCGCATCGACCTCGTCGCCGAAAAGGCCTGCGAGCTCGGCGCCGCGAAACTGCTGCCGGTCATCACCGCGCGCACCATTGTCGACAAACTCAACCTCGACCGGCTGCGCGCCAACATGATCGAGGCCGCCGAACAATGCGGCCGCACCGCGCTGCCCGAACTGGCGAAACCGGTGGCGCTGGCCAAACTGCTCAAGGACTGGCCCGCAGAGCGCGCGCTGTTGTTTGCCGACGAGGAGGGCGGCGCGCCGCTGACCGCGGACTTGTGCCACGCCCCCGCAGCGATCCTGATCGGCCCCGAAGGTGGCTTCACGCCGGCTGAGCGCGACACCATCCGCGCCCACCCGCAGGCCGTTGCCATCAGCCTGGGTCCGCGCATCCTGCGTGCCGAAACCGCTGCGATTGCCGCACTCGCCGTCTGGCAGGCGCTGGCGCCAACACTGCGGACCCGTCAAGACTGACCATAGTGGCGGTGGTGAGCGCCACTCAATTGTCACTGGCACAACGCCGCTGACAGGCTTATTGCGCAACATATGAGCAATAAAATTGATGCCTTGGGGGACGACGCGATCATCGAGACGCGCGACCAGATGATCGCCACCTTCGAAGCCGGCGCCAAGCCCGCCGACCGCTGGCGCGTCGGCACCGAGCATGAAAAGATCGTCTACCGCGTCGCCGATCATCGGGCGCCGAGCTACGAAGAACCCGGCGGTATCCGCGACCTGCTCGACGCCATGACCGGCTATGGCTGGGAACCCGTGCTTGAAGGCGACAAGGTCATTGCGCTCAAGGGCAGCGACGGCGCAATCAGCCTCGAACCTGCCGGCCAATTCGAATTGTCGGGCGCGCCACTCGAAAACATCCACCAGACCTGCGCCGAATCGAATCGCCATCTGAAGCAATGCCACGAAGTCGGCGACAAGCTCGGCTTGGCGTTCCTCAGCCTCGGCTTCTGGCCCGACAAGACGCGCGATGAGCTGCCGCGCATGCCCAAGGGCCGCTACGACATCATGCTGCGCCACATGCCGCGCGTCGGCAATCTCGGCCTCGACATGATGCTGCGCACCTGCACGATCCAGGCCAATGTCGACTATGCCTCCGAAGCCGATATGGTGGCAAAGTTCCGCGTCTCGATGGCGCTGCAGCCGCTGGCGACCGCGCTGTTCGCCAACTCGCCGTTCACCGAAGGCAAGCCCAACGGCTTCAAGAGCTTCCGCAGCCATATCTGGACCGACACCGACCCGCACCGCACCGGCACGCTGCCGTTCGTGTTCGAAGACGGCTTCGGCTATGAACGCTACGCCGATTACGCGCTCGATGTGCCGATGTACTTCGTCTACCGCGACGGCAAATACATCGACGCCGCCGGCCTGAGCTTCCGCGATTTTCTGGCGGGCAAATTGTCGGTGCTGCCCGGCCAGAAGCCCAAGGTTGGCGACTGGATCGACCATCTGTCGACGGCGTTTCCCGAAGTGCGCCTCAAATCCTATCTCGAAATGCGCGGTGCCGACGGCGGCCGCTGGGACCGCATCTGCGCGCTACCGGCGTTCTGGGTCGGGCTGCTCTATGACAGCGTCGCGCTCGATGCGGCGTGGCAACTCGTCAAGCATTGGACACCCGAAGACCATGCCCGGCTGCGCGCCGAAGTGCCGCGCTTGGCGTTGCAAGCCGCGAGCCCCAATGGCGGCACGCTGCAGGATCTGGCGAAGTCGGTGCTGGCGGTTGCCGATGGCGGCTTGGCGCGTCGTGCCCGCCTCAACGGTAGCGGCGATACCGAACAGGGCTTCCTCGGCCCGCTCCACGACATGGCGGCCACCGGTATCACCAACGCTGACAAAATGCTCGCGGCGTTCCAGGGCCGCTGGGGCGGCGATGTGTCGAAAGTCTACGCCGAGGAAAGTTACTAGGCTTAGCCGGCCTGCGTCGCCGCCGCGTAGAGCGCGATGGCGGCGGCGTTC
>CALMPZ010000539.1 GCA_937871645.1 uncultured Polymorphobacter sp. | reverse complement strand
CTCAACTTCGCCTGACCTGCTGCCTCCGGTGCCTGATCTGCCTCCGGCAGCGCCCAGGCGGCGCCTGAGCCTGACCAATACGCTCGGCGCGTTGGCCGGCCTGCTGGTGCTGGGGCTGGCGATCTTCGCGTTGATGCGCATCGCCGATGAAGTGCATTTCGCCGACATCGTCGCTGCGGTGCACGCGACGCCGACGGCGACGCTGATATTGTCGGCGTTCTTTGCCTTCATGAGCTATGTGCTGCTGACCGGCTATGACTGGTTCGCGGTGCGCCACCTGGGCTACACGCTGCGCTACCAGCTGATCGCGGTCGCCTCGTTCACCAGCTATACGATGGGCCACACGCTCGGGCTGACGGTGCTGACCGGCGGCTCGGTGCGCTACCGGATGTACACGCGAGTCGGCGTCACGCCGATCGATGTGGCGCTGATCATCGGGCTGTGCGGTTTCACCTTCTGGCTCGGCATCGTCATGCTGGCCGGTGTCGGGCTGGTGATTTCACCCGAACTGTCGGGGCCGTTCGCGCAATATTCGCAGTATCTGCCCGGCATCGAGCGCTGGGCCGGCGTGCTGCTGTTGGCGGGTGCGGCGGGCTACTGGCTGCTCGCGGCGCTGTGGCGCCACCCGCTCAAGGCGTTCGGCCATGTGCTCTATCTGCCCAGCGGCCGCGAGACCGGCATCCAGATCCTGCTCGGCGCGTTCGACCTGGGGTTTGCCGCCGCCGCGCTGTATGTGCTGCTGCCCGACACCGGCCTGCCGGGGTTTGCCACCTTCCTGACGGTCTATGCGGTGGCGATGATCGTCGGCGCCATGAGCCATTCGCCGGGCGGGCTGGGGGTGTTCGAAGCCGTCACGCTGCTGCTGCTGCCCGATGCGCCCAAGGCGCCGCTGCTCGCCGCGTTGTTCCTGTTCCGCGTCATCTACACGCTGATCCCGTTCATGATCGGGCTGGCGCTGCTGGCGTGGACCGAACTCTCCGCGTTCCGCGACCGCCGCCAGGTCGCGCGGCTCGAAGCCGCCGCCGGCGACTAACCCTCCCTCTCCCCGGTGGGGAGAGGCGAGAGACGGCGAAGCCGGCCCGGGTGAGGGGGTTCGGCGCTGGATGCCTACTCAGCCAAGTTGACAATTATCGCCAAATAGGTTAAGACCCGCCGCAAGCTAACCTTCAGAAAACCCGCGACATTTTCCGCCGGCCGCTGTCAACTTCGCGAAAAGCCGAATCTTCGTACAGATTGTAAACTTCGCGGGCGCCACGGCGGCCCATATTGGCGCGACAATTGCGACAGCTAGCGTGCAAAATTACCCCTTGCAATCGCGGCGCGCTGCGCTGATCCTGCACCTCCCTGAAACAGGCGAAAGGAGGTGGTCTAGTGTCTCATTGTTCCACGTTGTGCACTGGTAACTTGGGTGTTGTGGTCGAGATCGCAACGGAATAGCCCATCTCCGGTTCGCAACCGGCAATGTGGGAGCCGCCCGGTCAGCCGGGCGGCTCTTTTCATTTTGGGCGGGCCTTAGCGGCCCTTCCACTCGGGCTTGCGCTTCTGCGCGAACGCCAGCGGGCCTTCCTTGAGGTCTTCGGACCGCCACAGCGCCTGCACCGCCGGGTGCTTCATCTGCCCCGAATAGGCTTCCTCGAGCGACGGCGTATCGAGCCCGCGCATCACCACCTGCTTCGACGCGCGCAGCGACAGCGGTGACAGCGCCAGCATCGTGTCGGCCAGCGCCCGCGCCGCTGCGGCGAGTTCGGCGGCCGGCACGACCTGGTGGACGAAGCCGAGTTCCTTGCCCTCGGCCGCCGGCACGCTGCGACCGGTCAGGATCATGCCCATCGCGCGCTTGAGGCCGATCTGGCGCGGCAGCCGGTGCAGGCCGCCGGCGAGTGCTGCGAGGCCGACCTTGGGCTCGGGCAGCGCGAAAGTGGCGTTGTCGCTGGCGATGATGATGTCGCAGGCCAGCGCGATTTCAAAGCCGCCGCCCATCGCGACGCCGTTGACCGCGGCGATCACCGGCTTGTCGAGGTCATAGCGCGAGGTGATGCCGGCAAAGCCCGACGGCGGCACCGTCACGGCATTGCCTTCGGCCTGGTAGCGCAAGTCGTTGCCCGCTGAAAACGCCCGGTCGCCGGCGCCGGTCAGGATGGCGACCCACAGGTCGGGATCAGCGGCGAAATCGTCGAACGCCTGCGCCAGTTCGGCGTTGGCCGGCGGATGCAGCGCGTTCATGCGGTCGGGACGGTTGATGGTGATGGTCAGGACGT
The DNA here is from genome assembly GCA_937871645.1 of uncultured Polymorphobacter sp. Lineage (GTDB taxonomy): Bacteria > Pseudomonadota > Alphaproteobacteria > Sphingomonadales > Sphingomonadaceae > Polymorphobacter_A. Next base: position 5,260 of record CALMPZ010000539.1, on the reverse strand, counting down.
GGCCGTCCTTTGCGACGGTGCAATGTTCATAGGCCATGGTGGCACTCCCCGGTGAAAGGCCGCATTTTGCGGCGGATTGGACGCAAGCCGTTTCGGGCAATTTAACCGGGCGCGCAAGCTGCAAGACGATTGTACGGCGGCGTCTTTCCTGCGGCGTCATCGGACGGTGACGCGCGGCGTTCGACTCGCTAGGTTGCGGCGATGACCGCAGCCGCACTTGCCGATACCGATACCATCGCGCTGATCGAGCGCCTCGACGAGCGGCTGCGCTGGCTGAGTGCGTGGACGATCCACAACGCCAACCATCTGCGCGTGCATGATGACGGCCTCAAGGTCGGCGGACATCAGGCAAGCTGCGCGTCGATTTCGGCAATCATGGCGGCACTGTATTTTCACGCGCTCGGCCCCAACGACAAGGTCGCGGTCAAGCCGCACGCCGGGCCGGTTTTGCATGCCATCCATTATCTGCTGGGGCAGCAGAGCCTCGACCAGTTGCAGCGCTTCCGCGGGCTGGGCGGCGCGCAGAGTTACCCGAGCCGCACCAAGGATCAGATTCCCGTCGATTTCTCGACGGGCAGCGTCGGGCTCGGCGTCGCGGTCACGGCGTTTGCGTCGCTGGTGCAGGACTATCTGATCGCCCACGGCCAGTTGGCGCCTGCCGACGCCGGGCGGATGATCGCGCTGATGGGCGATGCCGAGCTTGACGAAGGCAATATCTACGAATGCCTGATCGAGGCCTATAAACACGACGTCCGCAACTGCTGGTGGGTGGTCGATTACAACCGCCAGTCGCTCGATGCGACCACCGCCGACCGCATGTTCCGGCGCTTCGACGACATCTTCGAAACCTGCGGCTGGCGCGTCATCACCTTGAAGCACGGCAAGCTCCAGCAGGCGGCGTTCAAGCTGCCCGGCGGCAAGGCGCTCGAAGACTGGATCGACACCTGTCCCAATGCCGAATTCGCGGCGCTGACCTATCAGGGCGGCGCGGCGTGGCGGGCGCGGCTGACGCGCGACATCGGCAGCAAGCGCGGCGTGGCAGGACTGCTCGCCAGCTACGACGACGCCGCACTGGCGCGGTTGATGACCAACCTCGGCGGTCATTGCATCGCCAGCCTGATCGAGGCGTTCGACAGCGCGCAGGACGAAACCCCGACCATCTTCATCGCCTATACCGTCAAGGGGCAGGGGCTGCCGTTCGCCGGCCACAAGGACAATCATTCGGGGCTGATGAACCCCGGCCAGATCCACGGGCTACGCGACGCGCTGGGTATCGCGCCGGGCGACGAATGGGCGCCGTTCGGCGGGGTCGGCGACAATGAGGTGGCGCGGCTGAAGGCGTTCGTCGCCGCGTCACCGCTGGCGCGCGCTCACCGTGCCACACCTGCCGCTGCGGTGCCGGTGCCGGCCCGGCTGCCAGTGCCCGACGGCGCCGAACAATCGACGCAGGCGGCGTTCGGGCGCATCCTGCTCGACCTCGCCAAGGCCGAGGACGCCGACAGCGCGGCGCTGGCGGCGCGCATCGTTACCACCTCGCCCGACGTCACCGTCTCGACCAATCTCGGCGCCTGGGTTAACCAGCGCGGACTGTTCCGCCGCGCCGACATGGCCGATGTGTTCCGTTCCGCCGGCATCCCCAGCCCGCAGAAATGGTCGGGCCATGCCGCCGGCCAGCACATCGAGCTCGGTATCGCCGAAAACAACCTGTTCCTGCTGCTTGCCGCACTCGGCCTCAGCGCCCCACTGTTCGGGACGCGGCTGCTGCCCGTCGGCACAGTGTATGACCCGTTCATCGCGCGCGGCCTCGATGCGCTCAACTATGGCTGCTACCAGGACGCACGCTTCCTGCTGGTCGCAACGCCGAGCGGGCTGACGCTCGGGCCCGAAGGCGGCGCCCACCAGTCGATCAACACGCCGCTGATCGGCATGGGCCAGCCCGGGCTGACGGCGTTCGAACCGGCGTTCGCCGACGAGCTGACGGCGATGATGCGCTGGAGCTTCGACCATCTGCAGGCCGATGACGGCGGCTCTGTGTACCTACGTCTGACGACGCGCAATATCGCACAGGTGCCGCGCGACAATAGCGATTGGGAGGCGCAGTTACTCGCCGGCGGCTACTGGCTGCGCGCCCCGGCACCGGGCGCCAGCGCCGCGATCGTCTATTGCGGCGCGATTGCCCCCGAAGCCATCGCGGCGTGGGAAATGCTCGCCGATGACCTGCCCGGCCTCGGCCTGCTCGCGGTGACCTCGCCCGACCTGCTGCATCGCGGCTGGAGCGCGGCGCGGGCGTCGCGCTGGGGCAGAGGGGCGCATACCCAAAGCCATATCGAAACGCTGCTCGCCGACCTCGCGCCCGGTGCCGGGCTGGTGACGGTCATCGACGGCTCACCCGCAGCGCTGTCATGGCTCGGCGGGGTGCGCGGCCAGCGTGTCAGCCCATTGGGTGTCGATCGCTTCGGGCAGACCGGCACGCTCGCTGACCTCTACCGCGTCTACCGACTCGATGCCGACAGCATCGTCGAGGCGATGGCCGAACTGCTGCTGCCACTCTGACACCCACAGGAAAACACGCATGACGACCCCCAAAGGCCTGTGGCTGATGAAGTCCGAGCCGGTGAAATACAGCTTCGACCAACTGGTGCGCGACGGCCGCACGCTGTGGGACGGCGTCCGCAACAACCAGGCGGCGCTGTACCTCAAGGCGATGCGCGTCGGCGACCTCGGGCTGTTCTACCATTCGAACGAGGGCCTCGCGGTGGTCGGCATCATGGAAGTGGTGCGCGAGGCGGAGATCGACCCCGGAGACCCGAAGGGGCGCTTTGTCGCCGTCGAAGTCGCACCGGTGCGCGCGCTGGCCAACCCTGTCACGCTCGCCGCGATGAAGGCGCATCCCGGCCTCGCCGATATGACGATGTTCCGCCAGTTCCGCCTGTCGGTGACGCCGGTCACCCCTGCTGAGTGGGCGATAATCGAGGGCCTCGGCGCCTGAACCGCTTGCGTGCGCGGCCAATCCCCTCTACGGCACCCCTCGTCGGGGAGTGGCGCAGCCTGGTAGCGCATCTGGTTTGGGACCAGAGGGTCGCAAGTTCGAATCTTGTCTCCCCGACCATTCAAAAAATCTCCGTGGCCACACGTCCACGATTTGCCACTTGAGACTGGCGCCGGCGGCGCGGTTGCGGCATGGCAATCGGCATGACGGACACAATTCCCTACACGCAACTGCTGGACGCAGCCCAGGCGCGCGATGGCCGGCTGCATATCAATATGCCGGCCGATTGGGCGCAGGGGCGCACTGCCTATGGCGGGCTGACCGCGGCATTGTGTGTCGAGGCGGCGGGGCTGGTATCGACCGAGTTGCCGCCGCTGCGGTCGGCGCAGTTCGCGTTCATCGGCCCGGCGGCGGGACAGTTGCACGCGACGCCGACGGTGCTGCGGCGCGGTAAGTCGGCCACCTATGTTGGCGTCGATCTGGCGGGCGATGACGGCATCGCGACGCGCGCAATGCTGTGTTTTGGCGCCACGCGGCCGTCGCGGCTTACCTATGACGCGCTGCCCGCGCCCGCGGTGCCCGCCCCCGAAGCCTGCGACGAATTCTTCCGCGGCGGCATGGGGCCGGCGTTTGCGGTGCATTTCGAAAGCCGGCTGGCGGGCGGGGCGCGGCCATTCTCGCCGGGTGAAAAGCCCGAGATGATGTTGTGGATGCGCCACCGTGACACCGGCGCGCGCGACAGCGTGTCGGGGCTGGTGGCGCTCGCCGACGCCTTGCCGGCGGCGGCGTTGGTGCTGTTTCCCGAACGCGCGCCGTTCAGCACCGCGACTTGGGCGGTCGATCTGCTCGTCGATGCGCCGCACAGCGACAGCGGCTGGTGGCTGCTGCAAAGCGTCGCCGACAGCGCCGGCAATGGCTATTCGACGCAGGCCATGACGATGTGGAACGACCACGGCGAAGCCGTGCTTGTCGCCCGCCAGAACGTCGTGGTGTTCATCTAGCGCCGGTCGCCCCAGGCCATTCGCAGGCCTGGGGGCAGAGTCGTTCGGGGCGTTATTTCAACCCCATCGCGGCGCGCGCGACGATGTTGTGCTGGACCTCGCTGCTGCCGCCATAGATCGTGCAGGCGCGCAGGTTGAGGTATTTCGCCACCGGCCGTGCGGCATAGTCGGGGCCGATCGGCGGGATGTTGCTCGACAGGTGCAGCGACTGGCGCTGGTCGGCGATGCCGTAGTCGCCGAGCGCTTCGACGCACAATTCGGATGCCGCCTGCTGCAGCGCGGTGCCGCTGAGCTTGAGCATCGACGCGACGATATCGCCGGGGTTGTTGCCGCCAGCCAACGCGGTCATGACGCGGTGTTCGGTGGCGGCCTGTGCGAGCATGTCGATTTCGAGCTCGGCGGTCTTGCGCTGGAACTGCGGGTCGTCCCACAGCGTCGCGCAATCATCGCCAGGCTGCTGCGCGGCAATTTTCTTGGCGGCTTCGAGCATGCCCTGAGCCGACGGCGCATAGGCGCCGCCGCGTTCGAATTCGAGCAAGTACTTGGCGACATCCCAGCCCTTGTTCTCGTCGCCGATGCGGTTGGCGATGGGGATGCGGGCGTTGTCGTAGAAGGTCTGGTTGAGCTCGTGCTCGCCCGAAATCGAAATGATTGGCCGTACCGAAATCCCCGGCGTCGACATCGGCGCGAGCAGGAAGGTGATGCCCTGCTGCGGCTTGCCTTCGGTCGAGGTCCGCACCAGCAGGAATATCCAGTTGGCGAAGTGCGCGTGTGTCGTCCAGATTTTCGAGCCGTTGACGACATAGTCATCGCCGTCGACGACCGCTGCCGTGCGCAGGCTGGCGAGGTCCGAGCCCGAGCCGGGTTCCGAAAAGCCCTGACAGAAGTACAGCTCGCCCGACAGGATGCCGGGCAGGAAAAAGTCCTTCTGCGCCTGGGTGCCGAACTTCATCACCACCGGCGCGACCATCGCCAGCCCCTGCACCGCGAACGACGGCGTGTTGGCAGCGGTGCATTCGCTCATGAAGATGTGTTTTTGCACGGCATCCCAGCCGGTGCCGCCATATTCGACGGGCCATGACGGCGCGCCCCAGCCGCGGGCGTGCAGCGTGCGCTGCCACCATTGGCCGAGCTCGGGCTCGGCGAACATGCCGGCCTGGCGCTGGTTGAGCTCGTGCTTCGAGGCGGGATAGCTGGTGGCGAGAAAGTCGCGGACTTCGTCGCGGAAGGCGTTGTAATCGATGTTGGTCATGGCGGTTCCCCGGTTCAG
>CALMPZ010000538.1 GCA_937871645.1 uncultured Polymorphobacter sp. | reverse complement strand
TCGCCTGGGCACTCGAAAACTGGCCGAAGGTGCGTGCGGCTGCGGACGCCGGCAGCCTCGCGCTCGGCACTGTCGATTGCTATTTGCGCTACCGGCTGACTGGCGGCCGCGTGCATGCCACCGATGCCACCAACGCCTCGCGCATGCTGTTGATGAACCTCGCAACCTGCCAATGGGACGAGGGTTTGATCGAGCTGTTCGGCATTCCGCGTGGTGCCTTGCCGACCATCAGCGACTGTGCGGGCGATCTCGGCTACACTACTTTGCTGGGGGGCCGCATCGCCATCACCGGAAGCATCGGGGACCAGCAGGCTGCCGCGGTCGGGCAGGCATGCTTGCAGCCCGGCATGGCCAAAGCGACCTATGGCACCGGCATTTTCGTGCTGGCGCATTCGGGCGCGACCCCGCCGGTATCGGCGCACCGGTTGTTGGCGACGGTAGCGTGGCGCATCGCGGGCCAGGCGACTTACGCCGTCGAAGGCAGCATCTTCATTGGCGGCGCGGCTGTGCAGTGGCTGCGCGACGGGCTCGGCATCATCACCGCGAGCGCCGAGACCGAGGCGCTGGCAGCGTCGGTACCCGACAGCGGCGGCGTGGTGCTGATTCCGGCGTTTGCCGGCATGGGCGCGCCGCATTGGCGCGCCGATGTCCGAGGGCTGCTGACGGGATTGTCGGGGGGCACGACGCGTGCCCATATCGCCCGTGCGACGCTTGAGGCGATGGGCCAGCAGACCGCCGATTTGCTCGATGCACTGGCGGCCGACGGCGTTGTCGCGGCGAAGCTGCGCGTCGATGGCGGCATGGTCGCCAATGACTGGATGTGCCAGGACATCGCCGACACGCTCGGCGTGCCGGTCGAGCGGCCGCGTGTTATCGAAACGACGGCGCTGGGTGCCGCCATGTGCGCCGGTGTCGGTGCCGGCTTGTTCGCCGACCTCACCGCCGCTGCGGCAATGGCGCAGCCCGATCGTGTTTTCGCGCCCGTCATTGCTGCGGCTGCACGCGGTCAGCGTCGCGCCGACTGGGCGCACGCAGTGCGTCAGGCACTAACCCAGTGAGCGACATGCGCGACATTTTGCTGACGCTGGCGGTGGCGTGCATTTTCGCGCTGATTGGCTTCGGCATCTGGGGCCTGCGCCAGCGTGGCCCCAAGCTCAAACCGGCGCTGATGATCCTCGCCGGGCTGGTGATGCTGTTCAACCTGTGGCTGTATCTGCTGCCGCCGCCGCAATAGGTCGAAAGGGCCTCCGGCGGGCAGGCCTGAGGCCTGCACCCAAATGCTGCCTGCACTGCAGCAA
>CALMPZ010000537.1 GCA_937871645.1 uncultured Polymorphobacter sp. | reverse complement strand
TCCGCACGCTCTTCGCTCCACGCATCGCTGGAGCGGTGTACAGGCGGTCGCCCTTGGCGAGTCGCCCCTCCCTTGAAAGGGAGGGGTTTAGAAGGAGCCACTATGGCCAACGTCGTCGTGATCGGCGCCCAATGGGGCGATGAGGGCAAGGGCAAGATTGTCGACTGGCTGTCGGCGCGCGCCGATGTCGTCGTGCGTTTCCAGGGCGGCCACAACGCCGGCCATACGCTGGTCGTCGGCGACCAGACCTATAAACTGAGCCTGCTGCCGAGCGGCATCGTGCGCGGGACGCTCAGCGTCATCGGCAACGGCGTCGTGTTCGACCCTTGGCACTTCAAGGCCGAAGTCGAAAAGCTGCGCGGCCAGGGCGTCACCATCACCCCCGAAAACCTGCAGATTGCCGAGCAATGCCCGCTGATCCTGCCGCTACACAGCGACCTCGACGGCGCGCGCGAAGACGCCTCGGGCGCCGGCAAGATCGGCACGACGCGGCGCGGCATCGGCCCGGCGTATGAGGACAAGGTCGGCCGCCGGGCGCTACGGGTGTGCGACCTCGCGCATCTCGACACCGCCGGCCCGCAGCTCGACCGCTTACTCGCGCATCACAATGCGCTGCGCGCCGGGTTCGGCATGGAACCCGTCGACCGCGCCGCGCTGGTCGCGTCGCTGGAAGAAATCGCGCCGTTCATCCTGCCGTTCGCGGCGCCGGTATGGGTGACGCTCGGCGATGCGCGCCGTGCCGGCAAGCGCATCCTGTTCGAAGGCGCGCAGGGCGTGCTGCTCGATGTCGATCACGGCACCTACCCGTTCGTTACCTCGTCGAACGTCGTTGCCGGTTCGGCGGCGGCGGGCAGCGGCATGGGGCCGGGGTCACTCAACTTCGTGCTCGGCATCGTCAAGGCCTACACCACGCGCGTCGGCTCAGGCCCCTTCCCCACCGAACTCGACGATGCGATCGGGCAGCGGCTCGGCGAAGTCGGTCGTGAGTTCGGCACGGTGACCGGGCGCAAGCGCCGCTGCGGCTGGTTCGACGCCGTGCTGGTGCGCCAGGCGGTGCAGGTCAGCGGCGTCACCGGCATGGCGCTGACCAAACTCGACGTGCTCGACGGGCTCGAAGAGCTGTGCATCTGCACCGGCTATGAACTGAACGGCAAGCGCCTCGACCATTTCCCCGCGCATGCCGCCGACCAGGCCGCGGTGGTGCCGATCTACGAACGCTTCGAAGGCTGGAGCCAGTCGACCGCCGGTGCGCGCAGTTGGGCCGATTTGCCGGCGCAGGCGATCAAGTACATCCGCCGCATCGAGGAATTGACCAACTGCCCGGTGGCGCTGGTCAGCACCTCGCCCGAACGCGACGACACGATCCTGGTACGCGACCCGTTCCTCGACTAGCGCAGGCCGCCGAGCCCCAGTCCGATCGCCAGCGTGCTGTTCCAGCGGCGCACCATGCCGGGCACCAGGAACACGTCGATCAGCCACCACACCCAGGCAATCGCGCGCATCGCCCAGCCGAGCATGGCGACGACGCCGCCGCGTGCCGTCGCCTCGACATTGGTGAAACTCGACACGCCGAGTGCGGTTTCATAGGTTTCGGTGGTGCTGTGCGATCCGAACGCGAACGCCGCGATCAGCAGCGCCCAGCCGCCGACGTGCAGCGCCATCATGTACCAGCCGGTCTTGCCGGCGCTGGCATAAAGCCGGTGCGCGCCGAACAGCCCGAGGAAGAACCACAGCAGATAGGCGACGCCGGTCGATTTGCGCTTGTCTTCATACGCCGTCAGGTTCGCGGTTTCGGTCATGCAGATTCCCCTTACGGCTTTGACGGTTCGATCAGGCTCGCCGGGATCAGCCCCTGATTATTGCGCCGGCGCACCATCACATAGGTATAGACCGCGTCAATTAGCCACCAGATTGTCATGCCCCAGACCAGCAGGTCGCCAATCCAGCCGAGCAGCGTGTTGGGGGCGAGCAAGACCGCCGTGACCGCGTTGCCGAACTCGGCATTGCTGACCTTGCCGCTGCCCCACGCGGCAATCGCCACCAGCACCATGCCGGCAAGGCTTAGCCCCAGCATGATCAACGCGCTGCGTTTGTAACCAAGGTAGAAGCGGTGCGCACCAAAGCGGCCGAGGAAGAACCACAACACATAGGCGGCGATGACCGAGCGCTGCTTGCCCTCGAACGTGTCCAGAAGATTGTCCATGCGAAGCTCCGTCGACTGGCGTTGCGGACCGATTGTGTCGCAGTCAGCGCCGCAAGTCGAGGGGGCGCATCAATCGTCGTCGAGCACCAGCCGCGGCACCGATTTCGGGTCCTTGAGCGCCGCACCGCGCCCCGACAGCGACGGATTGGTCATGAAATAGCGGTGCAGGTTGAACGCCGGACCGGCGCCGTGCAGCCGCGCGTAGGTGCCGTCGCTCTTGAGCTGCCACGACTGCTCGGTGTCCTTGAGGTTCGCCAGCATGACCTGATCGAGCACCTGCGCGTGCACCGTCGGGTTTTCGATCGGCACCATGACCTCGACGCGGCGATCGAGGTTGCGCGGCATCCAGTCGGCCGAGGAGATGAACAGCTTGGCCTTGCGCGACGGCAGGTCATGGCCATTGGCAAAGGCGAAGATCCGGCTGTGTTCGAGGAAGCGCCCGATCACCGACCGCACATGGATGTTTTCCGACAGGCCCGGCACGCCCGGCCGCAAGCAGCAGATACCGCGGATGATCAGGTCGATTTCAACCCCGGCACCGCTGGCTTCGTAGAGCTTTTCGATGATGCCCGGATCGACCAGCGAGTTGAGCTTGGCCCAGATCTGCGCTGGCTTGCCGGCCTGGGCATTGGCGATTTCGGCGTCGATCAGGCCGTAGATCATCGGCCGCATGGTCAGCGGCGCCATGCCGATCTTCTTGAGGTTGTTCGGCTGGACATAGCCGGTGATGTAGTTGAGCACCTGCACCGCATCGCGCGCCAGCACCGGATCGGCGGTGAAGAACGACAGGTCGGTGTAGATGCGCGCGGTAATCGGGTGATAGTTGCCGGTGCCGAAATGCACATAGGTGCGGATGTCGGCGCCTTCGCGGCGGATCACCATCGACAGCTTGGCGTGCGTCTTCAATTCGACGAAGCCGTAAACGACCTGCACGCCGGCACGTTCGAGCTCGGCTGCCCAAAGCAGATTCTGCTCTTCGTCGAAGCGCGCCTTCAACTCGACCACCGCGGTCACCGACTTGCCGGCCTCGGCGGCGTCGATCAGCGCGCGGACGATCGGCGAGTTCTTGCCGGCGCGGTACAGCGTCTGCTTGATGGCGATGACATCGGGGTCGGCGGCGGCCTGGCGCAGGAACGCCAGCACGACATCGAAGCTTTCGTACGGGTGGTGGACGACGAGGTCCTTGGCGCGGATTGCAGCAAAGCAGTCGCCACCATGTTCGCGGATGCGTTCGGGGAAGCGCGGCGTATAGGGTTCGAATTTCAGGTCGGGGCGGTCTTCGTCGACCAGCACGCCAAGGTCGGCGATGCCGAGCACGCCTTCGACGACGGTGACGTCGCGGTCATCGACGCCGAGCGCGTCGCGCACCAGAATCCGCAGCTCACGCGGCGTGTCTTCCTCGATCTTCAGGCGGATGACTTCGCCGCGGCGGCGGCGCTTGATGGCGCTTTTGTAGTAGCGGACGAGGTCTTCGGCCTCTTCTTCGATTTCGATGTCCGAATCGCGGATGACGCGGAAGGCACCGTCGCCGAGCAGGTCATACCCCGGGAACACCTGCCCGAAGAACAGCCGGATGGTGTTTTCAAGGCTGATGAAGCGCGCCTTGCGCCCTGGCAGCCGGATGAAGCGCCGCAGCATCGACGGCAGCATAAGCAGCGCGCGCAGCAGTTCGTCGTCGGACTGGCGGCGCAGTTCGAAAACCAGGCTGAGCCCCTTGTTGCCAATGAACGGGAACGGGTGCGCCGGATCGATCGCCTGCGGGGTCAGCACCGGGAAAATCTGTTCGAGGAAGTGGCGTTCGAGCCACGTCGCTTCGACGGGCGTCAGGTCGTTCTTGCCCAGCACATCGAAGTCGGCCATCGCCAGCAAGCGCCGCAGCTCACCCCAAGCGACCTGCTGGTCATCCATCAGCCGGTCGGCGGTCACCGCAATCGCGGCCAGCTGTTCGGCGGGCGTCAGGCCTTCGGGGCTGAGCGTTTCGATGCCTTCCTGCACCTGCCCGCGCAGGCCGGCGACGCGCACCATGTAGAATTCGTCGAGGTTGTTCCCCGAAATCGACAGGAAGCGCAGCCGCTCAAGCAACGGGTGGCTGGTATTGCTGGCTTCGCCGAGCACACGTTCGTTGAACGCCAGCCACGACATCTCGCGGTTGAAATAGCGCTCACGGTCGGGAATGTCGGCCGCGACGTGGACGACAGGCGCGGCGTATTGGGGGATTGCAGCTTCAGCCATGCACCCAGTGTAGCTGCCGCACTGTTACACGTCCATGACAGTATCGAGCCAGTCACCCTGCGCCATCAGCACGGCGCGCGCCAGCGGCACGGTGATCGGCCGCCCGGCGGCGAGTGCGGCAGCATCGAGCTGTTCGACGACGCGCGCGATGCTGCCGAAATCGCGGTCGATGCGCGCCAGTACATAATCGACCACCTCGCCCGACACGCGCAGGCCGTGGTCGCGGAACTGTTTCGCCAGCAGCGCTGCGAGCAGCGCGTCATCGGGGGCTTCGATACGCAGCTGCGGTGTCGCCGCCAGCCGCGAGCCGAGATCGGCGAGCCCGTGCGGCCAGTCGCGCGGCGGGCGCGTGGCGGTCATCAGCAACGGCGCCTCGCGTGTCGCGGCATTCCAGCGGTGGAACAGCGTTTCGGCGTCGCTGGCTTCGGCGTCATCGGCAATCGTCGCACCGGTGCGCCGCGCGAAGATGCGCGCCAGGTGGCTTTTGCCCGACCCCGGCGGGCCGATCAGCAGCGCGCAAGGCACCGGCCAGTCGGGCCAGCGGTCGAGCCATTCGACGGCGGCGGCATTGGCCTGCGAAACAAAGAAATCCGCCTCGCCATCGGCGCTGCGATAGGCGAGCGGCAGCGGCAGCTGGCTCATGTTGTCAGCGCGGCGCCTCGGTCGCGGGCATGTCCGCCGGCGCTTCGGTCGCGGGTTCGGCGGGTGCAGCAGGCGCCGCAGGCGCAACCACGGGGGCGGCAACCACCGGATCACCGGGCTGCCGACGGCGCAGCAGCAGACCTGCCGACGTCGGCGCCAGCGTCATGCCCTTCAGGTAGAGCTGATAGGCAAGCATTTCGCGGCTGTCGCCATACTGCACCAGCACGCCGGTGCTGCCGCCGATCGACAGGCTGGTCAGCGTTACCCCGGCGACCGTCGGTGTCGAGCGCAGCAGCGCTTCGGCGGCGGCCCAGGCAGCGCTGTCAGGCGTCGGCACCAGCAGTTCGACCGCGGCCGCCGAGGCAACGCTTTCAGGGGCGTCGAACATCGGCGCGCCGCTGGCAATTGGTTCCATCGCGGCGATCAGGTCGGGTTCGGAGCGCAGGCGGCCGTCCTGCAGCGCCTGCGCATAGATGGCGTCGATGCCGCGCGCGCCGGCGTCGAGCATCGCGTCGAGTCCGGCGGGGTTGGGCGCCCGCAGCTTGAAGCGCCCGAGTTCGGTCGAATCAGGCCCGTGGCGCGCGATGAACAGCGCGTCGATCGGCCCGCCGGGGTACACCCGCGTCAACACCGCCTCGGCGACGAGCACATCGACGGTGCGGAAGCGGTTCAGAATGTTGCGCCACAGCGGCCGGTCGGGGCGGCTGGTCTGATAGGCGGTGAGCAGAATGTTGTCGCCCGCCGAGCCGCTGGCGAGAATGTAGGTGATCGGGCTGACCATTTGCGAATAGCGCTGCCACGCCAGCACCCACGGCGTCTTGCGTTCATAAACGAAGCGCGCGCCGCCGTCGTGGAGCAGCGGCAGCAGCAGCATCGGCTCCGACCGCAGCGCGCCGCCGATGCCGGTGAAATAGCCGCTGGCGCGCGCGCGGTCGAACACCACGCCGAGCGTTGCGATGTAGCGTGTCATCGAAAAGCGTTCGCCCTGCACCTCGATGCCCGCGACAATTGAGTCGAGCGTCGCATCGGACAGATGTGGTGCCGATGCCGGCGAGGTGCCGGTCATCCGCGCCCACAGCTGCGGCCAGGCGCGGCGCTGCGCCAGCGTATAGGCGGTGCGGCGCGCTTCATCGGGGGTCTTGGCGGCGACATCGACGGCAATCCCGCCGATGGTATAGGCACTCGCCGCGTCGCCCGCCTCCTGCGCACGCGCCGGTGCCAGCGCCAGCATGCCGAGCAAAACCGCAATCCAGACCAACCAGGCGCGCACGTTGTTCCTCAAAACCAACTCACCGATGCTCTTAAAGACTTTGAGAGTCGAAAACCAAGCCCGATGTCGCTAATGACTGGCGAATGACCAATCGCACCCCCCTCACCCCCCCACTGACATACGCTGACGCCGGCGTATCGATCGAAGCCGGCAACGCCCTGGTGCGCGCCATTGCGCCGCTGGCCCGCGCTACTGCGCGCGCGGGCGCCGATGCCGAACTCGGCGGCTTCGGCGGCTTCTTCGACCCGCGCGCCGCGGGCTACAAGGACCCGTTGCTGGTCGCCGCCAATGACGGCGTCGGCACCAAGTTGAAACTTGCCATCGACACAGGACTGCACGACAGCGTTGGCATCGATCTGGTGGCGATGTGCGTCAACGACCTCATCGTGCAGGGCGCCGAACCACTGTTTTTCCTCGACTATTTCGCCAGCGGCAAGCTCGACACCGATACTGCGGTGCGCGTTGTCGCGGGCATTGCCGAAGGCTGCAAGCAGGCCGGCTGCGCGCTGATTGGCGGCGAAACCGCCGAAATGCCCGGCATGTATGCGGCAGGCGATTATGACCTTGCGGGCTTTTCGGTCGGTGCGGTCGAACGCGGCGAGCAGCTGACCGGTGACAAGGTCGCGGCGGGCGATGTGTTGCTCGGCCTCGCCTCGACCGGCCCACATTCGAACGGCTATTCGCTGATTCGCCGCATCATCGCCGATGGCGGCCACAAGCTCGACCGCCCGGCGCCGTTCGACATCGAACAACTGCTTGGGCGCGCATTGCTGACGCCGACGCGCATCTATGTGCGCTCGTTGCTGCCGAGCATCCGCGCCGGCAAGATCCACGCGCTGGCGCACATCACCGGCGGCGGCCTGCTCGAAAACGTCCCGCGCGTGCTGCCCAAGGGCCTGCACGCCGAAATTGACGCCGATGCCTGGACGCAGCCGCGGGTGTTCGCGTGGCTGCAGGCGCAGGGCCGCATCGAACCCGGCGAGCTGGCGCGCACCTTCAACTGCGGCATCGGCATGGTGCTCGCGGTGGCGCCCGCCGATGTCGCGGACGTCAGTGCGGCACTGATTGCAGCGGGCGAAACGGTATTCGACATCGGCAAGATCGTGCCCGGCGACCGCGGCTGCACGGTGCGCGGTGGCGACGAGACCTGGTCGGCGCGCGGCGCCTGGGAAGCGACGCACCTTGCCTGAGCGCAGCCGCGTCGCGGTGCTGATTTCGGGGCGCGGGTCAAACATGGCCGCGCTGATCTACGCCGCGCAGGCCGATGATTGCCCGTATGAAGTCGCGCTGGTCGCGTCGGACAAGCCCGATGCCGAGGGGTTGGCGCTGGCGCGTGCCGAGGGCGTCGCGGTCGCCGAGCTGCCGCCGGCGCGCGGTAACCGTGCCGGGTTCGAGGTTTCGCTCGCCGAGGCCATCGACGCTGCCGGCATCGATACCATCGCGTGCGCCGGCTACATGCGGATTCTCGGTGACGATTTCGTCAAGCGCTACGCCGG
>CALMPZ010000536.1 GCA_937871645.1 uncultured Polymorphobacter sp. | reverse complement strand
CCAAACAATCGGGTGCAGGCCTCAGGCCTGCCCGCCGGAGGCTCTAAAATCAAAAAGGCGGCGCAGGCTTATCCAGCCCGCGCCGCCCGTTTGCGGCCCTCCGGTCGAACTTTGATTTACGGCAATTCGTCTGCCAATTGTATAGCGGCAAACGAGCTGGCAGCGCAAGTCGTTACGCCGCCGGCTGCGGCCGCATCGCGCTGCGCAGCATGACGACTGCCGTGTACAGCACGACGACGACAACGCCCCAGCGCAGCGCCTCGAGCGGCAGTGACTTGACGACATAGGCGGCGAGCAGCACCGCCGGAATCCCGCCGAGCGACAGCGACAACACCAGCTTGTAATCGATGCGCGTCGACTTCAGGAAGCGGAAGCCGCTCGACGGCATCAGGAACGCGCAGGCGCCCATCATGATCGGGAATGCTGCCTTGGGGTTGAGGCCCATCAGGCTGAGCAGCACCAGCGACGGCGCATAAAGCCCGATACCCGCAGTCATCAGCGCCCCCAGCACGAAATGCGCCGCCACGGCGCCCGCAAAACGTGCCGGCGGCAATGCCAACGCGTCGCTGCCCGACGGCATCAGCCCGAGGTTGGTCATCGCATACAGCGCTGCCGCAATCAGCAGCGCGACACCGACAATCGACTGCACCAGCCGTACCGGCATCCGCGTCACCACCGGCGCGCCGACCAGCGCGCCGATGACCGCCGCGACGATGCAGGCGAACAGCAGCATCGGGTCGACCTCGACCAGCGTGATGAACACCAGCGCCTGCGCCACGGTCGGCAGTGCATGGCCGGCGTTGAGCACGGCGGGCAGATAGCTGTCGGGCACCATTTTGCGCAGCTTGATCCACGCGGTTGTCGGCGCGAACGAGCCGATGCCCAGCGTATCGAAGAAGTTGGTGATGGCGCCTAGCACCACGCCTTCGGCGCCAAAGCCAAACGCCCCCTTGGCGCGCGCCGTGCGGACCAGCACCGACGCATAGACCAGCCCGATCAGCGCCAGCGCGCCCAGCAACAATGGCACCATGCCCTACCCCCCGTTCAACCGCGCAAGACGCCGCATTTACGCAGGCTAGAGCCAATCCGCCGCGTGCGCCACTGCAGTGACGCTACAAAATGTAATAGTCGCCGGCGGCGCGGACGGTCACCTCGCCGATCGACACGCCCCAGGGCTGGTCGATGGCGTAGATGATTGCATCGGCGATGAAGCGCGGGTCGAGATTGGCATAGTCGATGCCTTCAGGGTCGATGCGTGCCGGGTCGATGGTGCCCGCGACAAGCCCGGCGAACACCTCGTTCGCCGCCGCAGCATTGCCACCGAGGATGCCGGCCAACCCGTCGCCGTTGACGACGGTGCCGCCCAGTCCGGTGCCGAACACGCCGGTCGGCTTCACCGTGGTCACCTTGATCTTGCCGCGCGCTTCGAGCCGCAGCGACTCGCCAAGCACATTGACTGCCGCCTTGGTCGCGCCATAGACCGCCGCGCCGACGGTCGGGAAGTTGCCATAGATCGACGAAACATTGACCATCTGCCCGCGCCCCGCGGCGATCATCGGGTCATAGGCCGCGACCATGCCGTTGAGCACGCCCTTGAAATTGATATCGATGCAGCGCACCCAGGCGTCATAGGCCGCGACATGGTCGGCGTAGAACGCCAGCGGCATGACGCCGGCGTTGTTGACCATGACGTCGATGCCGCCGTGGTTCGTGACGGCCGCTGCAACGAGCGCCTTCATCGCGGCAAGGTCGGTAACGTTGGTCACCACGCCCTGCGCAATGCCGCCTTGCGCGCGGATTTCAGCGACCGCCGCGTCGAGTGCGGCAGCATTGATATCACCCAGCGTGACCTTGGCACCGTGTGCCGCCGCCTTGCCCGCCACCAGCCGGCCAAAGCCGCTGCCGGCGCCGGTGATGACGATTGATTTTCCTGAAACATGGTCCGGCATGGCAACATTCCCGATTGGCAGCACAGTGTTGCGTATTACGCTAGCGCCGGTGCCGGTCGGGCGCCACTACTACATGGCCGCCGGTTGCAACCAACTCAGGATTGCCGGGCGCGGGCTTCGCCGAGCAGCAGCGCCTTGATGTCGCCGTTTGTCTTGAAGCTGTGAAACAGCAGATAGCCCGACAGGAACAACATGCCGCCGAACACCGCAATCAGCGCGAGTCCCAACCCCGCCGGGCTGAACTGGTGGCGCCACGACACCCACAGCCCCGACAACAACAGGAAGGTGAAAAAGTCGAGGTTGAACTGCCCCGGCCATGCCATCGCTGCCATATCGCCAAAGAACACCGGCAGCAGGTTCATGCCGTGATTGGCGATGGTGACCGACGAATACCCGATGATGATCAGCAGGCAGGCAGCCAGAAACAGGCGAAACAGCGACATTCCTTATCCCCTCGCGTTGCAGCGCTTGGCATTCCACCCATGGCGCATGCTTGACGATATACGAATGTAGCACTCGCTACAATAGTAACTGGCGCTGGGCTGGATGCCAGAGTCGCGAACCTAGTCGAGCGGCAGTTCGCGCACTTCGACGGTGCCGCCGCATTCGTAAACCGGATTGCCCGCCACAAGCGCTTGAGCCGCAGCCAGGTCGGTGGCGCGGACTCGAATGAAACCGGATAACTGTGCGGTCAATGGCGCGGCCGTTGCGCCCTTGCGCAGCGTAACGCCACCACCAATCGAACTACCGCCGACAAAGGCGCCTTGGGCGTGCAGCGCGGTGAAATAGGCGTCCCACAGCACTGCATCGGGCGCGCGCTGCGTGTCGTCATGCAGCAGCAGGATGAATTCGGGCATGGCCACCCCGTCGCGATCATCTGGAAGGAAGTGGTAGCGGAGGAGGGATTTGAACCCCCGACCCCAGGATTATGATTCCCGTGCTCTAACCAACTGAGCTACTCCGCCACGCCCGCGCCGGTCGTCAGACCGCATCGCGAGACGCGCCATATAGTCAGGGGGCGTGGGGCGGTCAACCTCGCGTGCGGGGCAGCGGCCGGATTTGCACACAGCCGCCGGCGGCGCTATCGAAAGCGCCATGGAAACCCCCTCGCCTCGCCCCGCCTGGTCGCTTGTCATCCACGGCGGGTCCGGCATCATGACGCGCACCTCGACACCGCCCGAACAGGATGTCGCTGCGCGCGCCGGGCTGGGGGCGGCGCTGGCGTCGGGTGCCGCGATACTCGACGGTGGTGGTAGCGCGCTCGATGCCGTCGAGGCGGCGGTGCGCATCCTCGAAGACGATTCGCACTTCAACGCCGGGCGCGGCGCAGTGTTCACGGCCGAGGGCACGACCTCGCTAGATGCGGCGGTGATGACCGGCGACCGCAAGGCCGGTGCCGTCGCCGGGCTTTCGGCATCACGCAACCCCGTCAGCGTTGCACGCGCGGTGATGGAGGCAACGCCGCACGTCATGCTGTCGGGCGCTGGCGCCGATGCCTTTTCCGCCGACTATGGCCTCGAACAGGTCGGCCCCGACTGGTTCCATACCGACGAACGCTGGCAACAGCTCGTCGACATGCGTGCAGCCGGTGGCGGCGATGCCAAATTCGACGCCAGCCTCAAATACGGCACCGTGGGTGCGGTGGCGCGCGACACCAGCGGGCACGTCGCCGCCGCGACATCGACAGGCGGGCTGACCGGCAAGCGCTGGGGCCGCATCGGCGATACGCCGATTGTCGGCGCGGGGACCTATGCCGATAACCGCGCCGGCGCGGTTTCGGCCACCGGGTCGGGCGAATATTTCATCCGCGAAACCGTCGCCGCCGAAATCTGTGCGCGGGTGCGGCTGCGCGGCGATACGCTGCAAGCCGCCGCCGATGCGGTAGTGCGCGACGAATTGCGGGCGCTTGGCGGCGCGGGCGGAGTCATCCTTGTCGGTGCCGACGGCACCAGCGGCTGGTCATTCAACACGCCGGGCATGTATCGCGGTCGCATCAGCGCGGACGAACCGGCGCTTGTCGCAATTTACGGAGACGAACCATGACCCAATATGATGTGCTCATTGTTGGCGCCGGCCAGGCTGGCGCGCAGGTCGCCATGTCGCTGCGCGCGGCCAGCTTCGAAGGCAGCATCGCGCTGATCGGCGCCGAAGCCGATGCGCCGTATGAACGCCCGCCGCTGAGCAAGGACTATCTCGCTGGCGAGAAGACCGCCGAACGGCTGCAGTTGCGCCCGGCCGATTTCTGGACCTCACGCAACATCGAGCTGCGGCTTGGCGAACGTGTCACCGCCGTCGACGCCGCCGCACACAGCGTCACCACCGACCGCAGCGTGACGCTGGGTTATCGCCACCTCGTCTGGGCCACCGGTGGCCCGCCGCGCGCCTTGCCGGTGCCGGGCGGCGACCTTGCCGGCGTGCACGTCATCCGCACGCGCGCCGATGTCGACACGCTGCGCGCCGAGGCTGAAACCGCGACCAACATCATCATCGTCGGTGGCGGCTATATCGGGCTGGAGGCTGCGGCGGTGCTGTCGAAGGCGGGCAAGCATGTCACCGTGCTCGAAGCCATGGACCGCGTGCTGGCGCGGGTTGCCGGCGAGCCTGTGTCGCGCTTCTACGAAGCCCAGCACCGCGCGCACGGCGTCACCATCGTGCTCGGCGCCAAGATCGAGAAGTTCGAAGGCGAAGGCCGCGTCACGGGTGTCCGCACCGTCGACGGCGTTTTACCCGCTGATCTGGTGATTGTCGGCATCGGCATCGTGCCGGCCATTGCCGAACTGGCAGCGGCAGGTGCCAAGGTCGGCAACGGTGTCGAAGTCGATGATCTGTGCCGCACGTCATTGCCCGACGTCTTCGCGGTTGGCGACTGCGCCTTCCACGTCAACGAATATGCGCTCGGCAACGGCATCCGGCTCGAATCGGTACAGAACGCCATCGATCAGGCCAAGACCGTCGCGAGTGTCATCACCGGCGCGCCCAAACCGTATCACGCGGTGCCGTGGTTCTGGTCGAACCAGTATGACCTGAAGTTGCAGACGGTCGGGCTGTCGGGTGGCCATGATGCGACGGTGACGCGCGGCGACCCCGCCAGCGGTTCGTGGAGCCTCGTTTACCTCAACAAGGGCCGCGTCGTGGCGCTCGACTGCATCAACGCGGCGCGCGATTTCGTCCAGGGCAAGGCCCTGGTTGACGCAGGCGTCATGCAAGGGCTTGTCCCCGACCTCGAATTGCTCAAGAACAGCGAAGTGCCGCTCAAATCGCTGCTACCGGCAGCTTGAACCAATAACGCCCGCGCGTGCCAAACGGCCGCGCATCAAATCTAGGGGAAGCCATTTGTCGATCGATCCTGCCCTCGCCCGCCGCCTGTCGATTCCGGTCATCGGGTCGCCGCTGTTCATTATCTCCGGTCCCGAAATGGTGATCGCGCAGTGCAAGGCCGGCGTCATCGGCAGTTTCCCCAGCCTCAACGCGCGGCCACTCGCGCAGTTCGAGGAATGGCTGCAGCGGCTGACGACAGAACTCGGCCCTGACGACGCGCCTTATGCGGTCAACCTCATCGTCCACAAGTCGAATGACCGGTTGCTCGATGACCTCGCGCTGTGCGTCAAATACAAGGTACCGATCGTCATCACCTCGCTCGGTGCGCGCACCGACGTCAACGAAGCGATCCGCAGCTACGGCGGCATGGTGCTCCACGACGTCATCGACAACCGCTTCGCGCACAAGGCCATCGAAAAGGGCGCGACGGGCATCATCGCCGTTGCCGCAGGCGCCGGCGGCCATGCCGGCACGACGTCGCCGTTCGCGCTGGTTTCCGAAATCCGCGAGTGGTTCGATGGTCCGCTGGCGCTGTCGGGCTCGATCGCCACTGGCGACGCCGTGCTTGCAGCACAGGCGGCGGGTGCCGACTTCGGCTATATCGGCTCGGCGTTCATCGCCACCGAGGAAGCCCGCGCGGTGCCGGGCTATAAGGACATGATCGTCGATAGCGCCGCCAGCGATATCGTCTATTCGAACCTGTTCACCGGCGTGCACGGCAACTATCTGCGGCCGTCGATCGTCCGCGCCGGCATGGACCCCGACAAGCTGCCGCAGAGCGACCCCAGCGCGATGAACTTCGGCAGCGGCGGCAACACCGAAGCCAAGGCCTGGAAGGACATCTGGGGCTGCGGCCAGGGCATCGGCGCGGTGAAGGCCGTGGTGCCGGTTGCCGAGATGGTAGCCCGCCTGAAGCGCGAGTATGACGGCGCCCGCGCCCGCCTCGGCCTGCCGGCACGCACCGCGGTCGCGGCCTAGCCGCAATCATGCTATGGCGGCGGCGAAGGAGCTGCCGTCATGGAACTCAGCATCGCACTTGAAACCGTTTGCCGGATTATTCTGCGTGCGCGCGAGTTCGATGCGCTGATCGCCGATTCAGACCCCGACGAGGGCTCGAACCCCAGCGACGACGGCAGTGTCGACGAACTCGAAGATGACGGCGACAACCCCGTCGAGGAAGAACTGCGCGCCGCCATCGACGACCTTGCCGAAGACGAGGCGATCGAACTCGTCGCGCTGGCACTGGTCGGCCGCGGCACCTTCGATGCCAGCGAATGGGACGAAGCGCTCGAAGCCGCTGAAGACGATGGCCGCGCTGCCGCCGATTTCCTGCTCAGCCTGCCGCTGCTCGGCGACTATCTCGAAAACGGGCTGGCGGCGTTTGAGCTGAGCTGCAACGGCATGGGACAGATCGTTTGAGGGCCTCCGGCGGGCAGGCCTGAGGCACTTCTAAACTGCGAGCAACCCCGCCGCGACGTGCCGCCCCTCGTTGACCAGCACGTTGTAAGTCCGCGCCGCAGCACGCGAGTCCATGAATTCAGTGGCCCAGCCCTTGGCCTGCAATGCCTTGAGCATCGCCATGTCGGGGCGCTGCATCGTGCTGCCGGTACCGATCAGCACCAGCTCGATCGCGGGCTCGGCGGTTTGGAGCGGCGTGAAGGCGGCGAGGTCGAGCGCCGTCAGTACCCAGGCCGCATGTGCGCTGATCAGCACGCCGTCGGGCCAGACGGTGCCGCCGACGACGAAGCCGCGACCGGCATAGCCTTCGACCAGCAGCGCGTCGGTGTGCTGCGGTTCGAACTTGAGCATCGGCTAGCGCCGCGGCGCGACACGTTCGGCGCGCGGCGCATCGTCGGGGGATTCGGCGCGTGTCTTGACGCCGAGCGAAATCAGCAGCGACGACGACACGAAGATCGACGAATAGGTGCCGACAACGATACCGAGCAGCATCGCGGCGGTGAAACCGAAGATGACGTCGGGGCCGAGCAGCAGCATCGCGGTCAGCGCGACGATCATTGCGAGCGATGTCATCACGGTGCGCGGCAGCGTTTCATTGACCGAAAGATCGATGATCGGGCCGATGTCCATCTTGCGGTATTTGCGCAGATTCTCGCGGATGCGGTCATCGATGACGACCTTGTCGTTCAGGCTGTAGCCGATGATGGTCAGGATCGCGGCGATGACGTTGAGGTCGAATTCGAGCTGCGTCAGCGCGAAGAACCCCAGCGTCACCAGCACGTCATGCACCAGCGCGACGACGGTCGAGACGCCGAAATACCATTCGAATCGTATCCAGGTGAACAGCGCCACCGCCGCCATCGACAGCAGCACCGCGAGTGCGCCCTTCTGGATCAGCTCCTGGCTGACCTTGCCGCTGACCGACTCGACGCGCCGGAAGCTGACCTCGCCATACTCGGCCTTGAGCGCGGTCTGCACCTTGGTGACGACCTTTTGCACGGCGGCCTGGTCGCCTTCGGGCAGTGGCAGGCGGATCAGGATGGTGCGGTTGTTGCCGAACTCCTGCAGCGCCGCGGCACCGACGTTGAGCGCTTCGACATCGGCACGCAGCGCGTCGAGCTTCGGCGGCGTCTTGAATTCGACTTCCATGGTCAGGCCGCCGATGAAATCGACGCCGAGATTGAGGCCACGGACGCCGATCAGCGCCAGCGAGCCGAGCGTCAGCGCGATGGTGAGCGCGAACGCCCAGTAGCGCATCCGCACGAAGCCGATGTTGGTATTGTCGGGAACAAGCTTGAGGGTCATGCGGCCGTTTCCGTCAGATTACGAGCGCGGCGGGGCGACCGCGGCGGAGCCAATGCGCGACCATCAACCGGGTCACGGTGACGGCGGTGAATACCGACGTCGCGATGCCGATCGACAGCACCACCGCAAAACCCTTGATCGGGCCCGAGCCAAAGATGAACATGATGACCGCGACGATGATGTTGAGGCTGTTGGCGTCCCAGATGGTGCGCGTCGCGTCGCGGTAGCCGACTTCGATCGACGGCACGATACCCCTGCCCTTGCGCGCTTCCTCACGGATGCGTTCGTTGATCAGCACGTTGGCATCGACGGCAGCACCAATGGTCAGCACAAGTCCGGCGATGCCCGGCAAGGTCAGCGTCGCCCCGAGCATCGACATGACGCCAAGAATCAGCAGCACGTTGAGCACCAGTGCCACCACCGAATAGATGCCGAAGCGGCCATAGGTGACAATCATCAATGCCGCCACCGCAAGCACTGCAGCAATCGACGCGATCGCACCGGCGCGGATCGAATCGGCGCCGAGGTCGGGACCGACGGTGCGTTCCTCGATGACCTTGAGTTCGACCGGCAGCTTGCCCGACCGCAGCAGCACCGACAGGTTGTTGGCGCTTTCGGTGGTGAAACTACCCGAAATGATACCCGAGCCGCCGAGGATGGCGTCGTTGATGCGCGGCGCCGAAATCACCTTGTTGTCGAGGATGATGGCGAACGGCTTGCCGACATTCTCCTGCGTCGCCTTGGCGAAACGGCGGCCGCCGGCGCTGTCGAAGCGGAACGACACGACGGCCTGGCCGTCCTGGAAACTGGGCTGCGAATCGACGAGCTGGTCGCCGGAAATCATGACGCGGCGCTTGACGACGATGACGCCCGGCTGATCCGAATATTCGAGGATCTGGCTGCCCGGCGGTGCACGGCCGGCGGCAGCTTCGGCGGGGTCGGCATCGACATCGACCAGCTTGAATTCAAGCTTGGCGGTCTTGCCGAGCAGCGCCTTGAGCGCCGACGGGTCCTGCAGGCCGGGCACCTGCACGACGATGCGGTTGCTGCCCTGGCGGATGATCGTCGGCTCGCGCGTGCCGAGTTCGTCAATACGGCGGCGGATGACTTCGACGGCCTGTGTCATCGCGGCGTTGACGGCGATGGCGATACCGGCATCGGTCGGCGTCAGGATGATGCGGTTGCCGTCAACCACGCTGACTTCGACATCGCGCTGGCCCGACAGCGATCCCACCGGGCGCGTGACGGTGCGCAGCGTTTCGACGGCGGTATCGAGCCGCGTCGGATCGGTGACGGTGATGCTGAGCACGCCGCCCGAAATCGACAGGTCGGTGAACGCCACCGGCCCGCCTTCGGCGCCGCGCAATTCGGAACGCACGGTTTCCTCAAGCGCTTCGAGCTTGGTCTTGCGGACGTCGTCGGTATTGGCTTCGAGCAGGATGTGCGAGCCACCGCGCAAGTCGAGCCCGAGGTTGAGCTGCTTGTGCGGCACCCATGACGGCCAGGTCGCCACCGTGGCTTCGGAGAAGAAATTGGGCACCGCGAACGCCAGGCCGACGACGAGCGTCAGCATGATCGACCAGATTTTCCACTTCGGAAAGTCGAGCATTCAGCTGGCTCAGCTCTTGGCGTCGTTGGCAGCGGCGGGGGCGCCGCGGGTGCGGACATCGGTCAGCGTGCCCTTGAGCGCCTTGACCTTGACCGTCGGCGACAGCTCGATTTCGACTTCGCCGTCGCTGACCTTGATGACGCGGCCGATCAGCCCGCCGCCGGTGACGACTTCGTCGCCCTTCTTGACGGCATCGATCATCGCGCGGTGCGCCTTGACGCGCTTTTGCTGCGGCCGGATCATCAGAAAATAGAAGATCACGAAGATCGCGATCAGCGGCACGAACTGGATGAAGGCAGCGGCGCCGCCTGAAGCACCCGCAGTCTGGGCAAGGGCCGGTGATGCGAACATGGCGTGACTTCCGTATTGCGTGATTGGATAAGCTGCCGCCTATACAAGAACCCGCGCGCCAAGCAAATGCGCCCCAGCAAAACATGTCCCGTCGGCCTATGCTATGTCATAGAGCCTCCATTGAGTTTCAACCCCGGACCCCCGCCATGCCGCTGCCCACGCCGAACGACACCCCTACCGAAACGGCCGCTGTGCCCGAAATCACGGTCATTCTGGCGCGCATTGCCGATGCGCTCGACCGATTTGCGCCGCCGCACCCGGCGCTGCCTGTTGCCACCAACGCCGCGCCCGGCGCCGGCACCTCGTTCGTCTGGGTGCATCATCAGCTCCGCGCGGTTGTGCCGGCTCGGACGCAGCCGCTGGATTGTTTCGAAGGCGTCGAGCCACAGAAGGCCGCGCTGCTCGAAAACTGCCGGCGGCTGGCAGCCGGACTGCCCGCGCATGATGTGCTGCTGTGGGGCGCGCGCGGCATGGGCAAAAGCTCGCTGGTCAAGGCGGTGCATGCGACGCTGTGCGCGCAGGGCACGCCGCTGGCGCTGGTGCAGGTCGGGCGCGATGACATCGCCAGCCTCGGCGACCTGTTCGCGCAACTTGCCGCACAGCCCCTACCCGCGCTGGTCTTCGCCGACGACCTGTCGTTCGAAGCCGACGAGCATCAATACAAGGCGCTGCGTTCGGTGCTCGAAGGTGGCATCGAGGCGCGGCCCGACAATGTCCGCGTCATCGTCACCTCGAACCGCCGCCATCTGGTGGCACGCGAACATGCCGATGCCGAAGCTGCGAACGCCATCAATGCCCGCGACGTGCTCGATGACCGGCTGGCACTTGCCGACCGCTTCGGGCTCAGCCTCGGCTTCCACAATTGCGACCAGCCGACCTATCTCGCCATCGTCGCGGGCTATGCCAAGGCCTATGGTCTCAACGCCGCGCCCGCCGAGGCGCTGGCGTGGGCGATGACCCGCGGTAGCCGCTCAGGGCGCGTGGCCTGGCAATTCATCCAGGAACTTGCCGGCCGCGAAGGCGTTGTGCTTGACACAGTGCGCCAAACGGGCGGAATTGCAGGCAGTTAGAAATCGTGGTTGCGGAGACGAAGATGCGGCGGTCCCTGTTTGCACTGGCGTTTGCGCTGTTGGTCGGCGTCTTCGGCGCGGGTACGGCATCGGCACAGTCGCGCGGCGATCTCAAATGCGAATCGTGGAACTATCAGCCGGCCCGCTGCCCTGTCGAACGTCTCGTCGATGCGCGTATTTCAAGTGTCATCGCCGGCCAATGCTATCAGGGCCGCAGCTGGGGCTTCGATCGCGGCGGCATCTGGGTCAACAACGGCTGCCGCGCGCGCTTCACCTATGAAACCGCCTATGATGATGGCGGCTACCCCGGCGGCTATCCGGGTGCCGGCAATCAGGTGACCACCGTCATCAAGTGCGAGTCATGGAACTATCAGGATGCGCGCTGCCCGATCGACACGCGCGGCGGGGTCGAGATGAGCCGCCGCATCAAGGGCGACTGCATCCAGGGCCGGACCTGGGGCTGTGACCGTGGCGGCATCTGGGTCTCGAACGGCTGCCGTGCCGAATTCCGCGTCGGCTACGGCGGCAACTGGAACGGCAACAACGGCGGCGGTGGCGGCGGCTATTACCCGCCGCAGAACCAAGGCTACCGCGTCAAATGCCAGTCGTTCAACTACCAGCCGGCGCGCTGCCCCGCCAGTATCCGCGTCGGCGTGCGCATCACCAACATCATCGGCGGCGAGTGCAAAATGAACCGCAGCTGGGGCTGGGACCGCGGCGGTATCTGGGTCAACAACGGCTGCCGCGCCGAATTCATGGTCGATGGCTGACAACAGCCGCGGCACGTCCGCTTGGGGAGACTTAACGCATGTTACGCAATCTGACAACGCTACTTACCTGCGGCGCACTGGTCATTCCGCAAGTCGGCGCGCTGGCGCAATCGACGCCGCCTGATGCATCGTCGTCACGGCAGGCGCCGAGCAACTGGGGCGGATCCGGCAACAGTGGCAATAACAACAACAGCAACTGGGGTGGCTCCGGCGGCAGCAACAATAACAATAACAACAACAATAATAACTGGAACAATTCGGGTGGCAGCGGCCAGCTCACCTGCGAATCGTGGAATTACCAGTACCGTCGCTGCCCGGCGAACACCGGCAACAACGTCCAGCTGACGCGCCGCATCGCCGGCAACTGCAACGAGGGCCGGACCTGGGGCTATGACCGCAACGCCATCTGGGTCGACGGCGGCTGCCGCGCGCAGTTCCGCTTTGGCAGCGGCAATAACAACAATAACAACAACAATAACAGCGGCAACTGGGGCCGTGGTTATGCCGGCACGCAGCGCTGCGAATCGTGGAACTATGCCTTCCGGCGCTGCAGCGCCAACACCAACGGCCGGGTTGACCTGCTGCGCACGCTGGCGGGCACCTGCCAGCGCGGCCGCAGCTGGGGCTTCGACAATGGCGGCATCTGGGTCAACCACGGCTGCCGTGGTGAGTTCGGCTTCGGCTATGGCAACAACAACGGCAACAACAGCAACAACAACAATACCGGTGAAGTCGTCGCCGGTGTCGCGCTCGCTGCCGGGTTGATCGCCCTGCTCGCCGCCAGCAGCAATTCGGGCAAGTCGAGCAGCACCGCCACGCCGCCGGTCAACGCCAGCGCCCCGCCCGCCACCATCGTCGCCAACCTGTCGGCAATCCCCGCCGACCGACGCCCGTCGGTGCAGACCTGCCTCGATGAAGCCGCGCGCCAGATCGGCGCCACCGGCGGCACGCAGATCAGCCTCGACCGCGTAACCTCCCTGACCCGCACCGGTGACGGTTGGGAACTGCGCGCGCAGCTCATCACTAGCTATCCCGACGAGTCGCGCACGGTCTCCTTGACGTGCCGCGCCGACGGGCAGCAATTGCTGGCGATCGATTTCGGCAGCTGACCGGGCGCAATCGTCCTCCGGCGGGCCATCACCCGCCGGAGGCGCGATAGTCGGCAAATATGGTGCGCCCGGCTGGATTCGAACCAGCGACCTCAGGATTAGAAGTCCCGCGCTCTATCCAACTGAGCTACGGGCGCAGGGGCATGCGGCCTATCTGAAATTGTCGGCGTAGGCCTGCAGCTTTAGGCTGTGACTGCCCAGCGGCACGATGGCATAGTCGAAGCCTTGCGCCTTGGCATAGGCGATTGCGGCGTCGCGGTCGGGGAACGTCAGTTGTACCTGCGCTGCGGTATTGCCCGAGCCGGCCCAGCCGGTCAGCGGATCGGCGTGCTGCGGTGCTTCGGGTTCGACGGCCAGCACCCACTGTCCGGTGCGCGCATGCCCCGACTGCATCGCATTCTTGGGTCGCTGATAGATGCGCGCCTTCATCGCCTGTGCACTCCCGCCGAAACTATTGCCGCCGACTTGGGCGAGGAACGCGGCGAGGTCAAGGCTTGCCGCGCAATTGGTCGGCCCGCTTGGTGCGCGTGGTGGCAGGTGCCGTCGCCGGATCGTCGGGCCACGGGTGACGCGGATAGCGGCCCTTCATCTCGGCCTTTACCGCGGACCAGCTGCCGCGCCAGAACCCCGGCAGGTCACGCGTCGTCTGAATGGAGCGGTGTGCGGGCGACAACAGCCGCAGCAACAGCGGCACCCCCGCAACAGTCGGGTGCACCGACAACCCGAACAATTCCTGCACGCGCACATCGACCGACGGCCCTGCAACATCGTCATAGTCGATGGCATGGCTGGTGCCTGCGGGCGTCGTCAGCCGTGCCGGCGCCACTGCGTCAAGGGCCTGCCGCACCTGCCAATCAAGCTGCCCTGACAGCGCTGCCGTCAACGCCGACGGTGCCACCGCATCGAGCCGGCGCTTGCCGGCCAGCAACGGCCGCAGCCAATGT
>CALMPZ010000535.1 GCA_937871645.1 uncultured Polymorphobacter sp. | reverse complement strand
TCCTTGGCGGCATTGTCGTTGCCGACACGCGCCAGCAGCGGCCACAAATCTGCCGAGCGCACCGCCATCAGCCCCGAATTGCACAGCGTGATCGCCCGTTCGGCGGGCGAGGCGTCCTTGAACTCGACCATCTTGGTGATGCGGCCGCTGTCGTCGGCCTCGATGCGGCCATAGGCGGCGGCGTCATCGGGACGGAAACCGAGCACCACCACGGCGGTCGTGTCATCCAACTGCCCGAGCATCGCTGCCATCGTCGCGGTCGAAACCAGCGGCACGTCACCGTAGAGAATCAGCACGTCCCCGTCGAAGCCCTTGAGCGCCTCCTCAGCCTGCTGGACGGCGTGCGCGGTGCCGTGCTGCGGGTCCTGGACGGCAATCGCGGTGCCGGTGCCGGCAATGGCGGCCTCGACCTGCTCGCGTTGCGACCCGACGACCACCACCTTGGCGGCGGGTTCGAGCGCATCGACGCTGGCGAGCAGGTGCAACAGCATCGGGCGCCCGGCAAGCGGGTGCAAAACCTTGTGAAGGTTTGATTTCATCCGCGTGCCGCGCCCGGCGGCAAGGATGATGGCGGCTACAGGCTGGCTGGACATCTTCAAAGCCTCTGCCACATGCAGCTTGCGTTTTCCAGCGTGCCGAACGACCTAGGGCCATGGTTCACGCATATCCCCGCACGCTGGTGTTCGACCTTGACGGCACGCTCGTCGATACCAGCGCCGATCTGTGCGCGTCGCTCAACCATGTGCTGCGGCTTTATGCGCGGCCCGAGGTCGATGCCGACACGGTGCGCCACCTTGTCGGACACGGCGCGCGCGCGCTGATCCAGCGCGGGCTGGCGTTGGCGGGCGAGGATGACCCGGCGCTGGTCGAAGAGGCCGTGCCGCATTTCCTGCGCTATTATGCCGACAATATCGCCGTCGGCTCGCGGCCCTATGCCGGGGTCGAGGCGGCGCTCGATGAACTCGCTGATTCGGGGGTCGTGACCGCAGTCTGCACCAACAAGCCCGAGGCGCTGGCGCGACAACTCATCGGCGCGCTCGGCTGGGAGCGGCGCTTCGCGGCGATCCTAGGCGGGGACAGCCTGAGCGTGCGCAAGCCCGATGCGGCGCATGTGCTCGGCACCATTCAAGCCGCCGGCGGCGCAGTAGGCAGCAGCGTCTTCGTCGGCGATTCGTCTGTCGATGTCGCGGCCGCGCGGGCGGCGCAGGTTCCGGTGGTCGTCGTCAGCTTCGGTTTTGCCGATATCGCGCCCGCCGAGCTGGGTGCCGATGCGGTGATCGATCATTATGACGCGCTGTTGCCGCTGCTGCGTTCGCGGCGATGGTAGGGGCGGTCGAACTGATCGGGCTGGCGCTGGCCGCCGGCGGCATCGGCTACGCCGGTTTTCGCGCCGGATTGCGTTCTGCCGCGCCGGTTGCGCCGTTGCCCGCGCCGCCGGTGGCGCCGGAACGCAAATTGCCGCAATCGGTCGTTGATATCGAAGCGCTTGGCAATCCGGCGCTGCTCGTTGATGCCAATCTGCGCATTCTGGCGTCGAACGACGCGGCGCGCGTGCTCTTCGGGACGCAGCTGACCGGCGCCGATCTGCGGCTGGCGCTGCGGCATCCGGCCATTCTCGACATCATCGCTGAGGCGGCGAAGGCGGAGGCGGCGGTCAACAGCGAGGTCAGCGGCATCGGCGCCGCCGAAGGTGCCTACCGCGTCCGCGCCGTCAGCGCCGGGGCAGGGCGCATCCTCGTCGGCTTCGTCGACATTACCCAGGCGCGGCTGACCGAGCGCATGCGCGTCGATTTCGTCGCCAACGCCAGCCACGAGCTGCGCACCCCGCTGGCGACACTGGTCGGCTTCATCGAAACGCTGCAGGGGCCGGCTGCTGATGACGCCGCCGCCCGCCAGCGCTTCCTCGACATCATGGCGAGCGAGGCCGGGCGCATGGCGCGGCTGATCGATGACCTGCTGTCGCTGAGCCGCATCGAGCTCGACAAATATGTCCGGCCGCAGACCGCGACGCCGCTGGCGCCGCTGGTCGCCGATGTGGCGCGGACGCTGGCGATGCGGCTCGAATCTGACGAGCGCCAGCTGCTGATCGACCTGCCTGCCGACCTGCCCGATGTCATTGCCGACCGCGACCAGATCCTGCAGGTGCTGCACAATCTGATTTCGAACGCGCAGAAATACGGCCGCACCGGCACGCCGATTGCGGTGTCGGCGCAGGTCGAACCCGGTGAAAGCCCGCGCGTCCGCATCAGCGTCGTTGACCAGGGCGATGGCATCGCGCCCGAGTTCCTGCCGCGGCTGACCGAGCGCTTCTACCGCGTCGATACCAGCCATTCGCGGTCGTTGGGGGGCACCGGACTGGGGCTGGCGATTGCCAAGCACATCGTCGAACGCCACCGCGGCACGCTCGATATTACCAGTGTGGTCGGGCAGGGGACTCGGGTATCGTTTACGTTACCAGCAGCATCTGGGCCAGCAGCGGCCTGAACACCCCCCGCCGCCATTGTCATGAAACTGACATATAAGTGTAACATAAGCCACACGCGCAGCGGCTAACCCGCCGATTGTCGAAAGGGGCAGCTCGTGTCCTCTTTGAACAGTGGCAAGTGACCGGACAGCGCCGCAGGCACTTACGGTCGGGCAAGGGAGATACATTGTGTTGAAGTCAGCATTCACCACCCTCGGTATTGCAGCGGTCGCTCTGGGCAGCGCCGGCGTCGCCGAAGCACGCACGCAGATTCGTATCGTCGGTTCGTCGACGGTCTATCCGTTCACTACCGCAGTCGCCGAAAGCTTCAAGCGCAGCTACCCGCAGTTCCCGGCCCCGATCGTCGAATCGACCGGCACCGGTGCCGGCATGAAGCTTTTCTGCTCGGGTGTCGGCCAGCAATATCCCGATTTCTCCAACGCTTCGCGCCGCATCAAGGCAAGCGAAGCCAAGGCCTGCGCCGACAAGGGTGTGACCGGCATTCTCGAACTGCAGGTCGGCCTCGACGGCCTGGTCGTCGCGCAGTCGCGTAGTGGACAATTCACTGGCCTGACCGAAGCCGATATCTACAAGGCTTTGGCCGCCAATCCGTTCGGCAAGGGCCCGAACAAGGCGCAGACCTGGAAGGACGTGAACCCCAAGTTGCCGGCTATCAAGATTGCCGTCATCGGGCCGCCGCCGACTTCGGGTACGCGCGATTCGCTCAACGAGCTCTACATGCTCAAGGGCTGCGAATCGAACCCCTCGATGAAGGCGCTCGCGAAGAACGACAAAGCCAAGTTTGAATCGATCTGCTTGAAGATCCGTGAAGACGGCGCGTTCATCGAAGGCGGCGAAAACGACAATCTCATCGTCCAGAAAATCGCTGCCAACCCCAACACGCTTGGCATGTTCGGCTTCTCGTTCCTCGAAGAGAACAGCGACAAGATCAAGGACGTGCCGATCAGCGGCGTCACCCCGACCTTTGAGTCGATCTCGACGGGCAAGTTCCCGGCGTCGCGCCCGCTGTTCATCTACGGCAAGATTCAGCATATGCGCGCCGTCAAGGGCATGAAGGAATTCATTGCCGAATACACCAAGGAAAGCGTCTGGGGCCCCGGCGGCATGCTGTCGAAGCGTGGCCTGGTCGCCGAACCGGCGGCAGTGCGCGCCAAATATGCCGCGATTGCCAAGAACCTGACGCCGCTCGACATCTCGACGCTCAAGTAGCACCGGATTTGCGGCAGTGCGCTACGGCACTGCCGCAACCACATCTAAGGTAAGCGTCGCATGTCGCTGACTGTCATCAGTTTTCTGCTCGTTGGTCTTGCCCTGGTTGCGTATTTCTTCGCGCGCGCAAAGGGGGCTGCGCTGGCGGCGCGTCCGGGCGGCACGGCACGTACCGGCGCGGCTGCGGTGCATTCGCGGCCAGCCTATCACGGCGCCTTTGTCGCGCTGTGGGTGGCGTTGCCGGCACTGGCGCTGCTGGCCGGCTGGGCCGCGGTCAGCGAGGGCGTGGTCGCCGACCGCGTCATTGCCAGCGTGCCCGCCGAAAGCCGCCCGGCGACAGAACTCGACCGCGACGCCTTCATGTCCGAAGTCCGCGGCATCGTCACCGGCGAGATCGAGGAGGCGTTCAACCCCGACGCCAACCCCGCCGCCAAAGTCTATGTGACCTCCAAGGCCAATTTCAGCCTGATGGCTGGCGCTGCTGCGGCGGCGCTCGCCGCGCTTGGCGGGCTGTGGGGTTATTCGCGGCTGCGCCCCGATTTCCGCGCCCGCACGGCCGTTGAAAAAGTCGTCATGTGGACACTGATCCTGGCGTCGCTGGTGGCGATTTTGACAACGCTCGGTATCGTGCTGTCGCTGTTGTTCGAAAGTATCCGGTTCTTCCAGAAGGTTTCGATCGTAGAGTTCCTGACTGGCACCGTCTGGTCGCCGCAGACCGCGATCCGCGCCGACCAGGTCGGCTCGTCGGGAGCGTTCGGCGCGGTGCCGCTGTTCTGGGGCACGATCTTCATCGGCGCCATCATCGCGATGATCGTCGCCATCCCGCTCGGGCTGATGGCCGCGATCTACTTGACGCAGTATGCCCCGGCGCGGGCGCGCCGCATCCTCAAGCCGCTGCTCGAAATTCTCGCCGGCGTGCCGACCGTCGTCTACGGCTTCTTCGCCGCGCTCGTCGTGGCGCCGGCGGTGCGCGCCTTCGCGGTGTCGCTCGGCATGACCAACGCCAGTTCGGAAAGCGCGCTCGCCGCCGGTCTGGTGATGGGCATCATGATCATCCCGTTCGTCTCGTCGATGGCCGATGACGCGATTACCGCCGTGCCGCAGGCGATGCGCGACGGCAGTCTGGCGATGGGCGCGACGACGTCGGAAACCATCCGCAAGGTTCTGGTGCCCGCGGCATTGCCCGGCATCGTCGGCGGCGTGCTGCTCGCCGTCAGCCGCGCCATCGGTGAAACGATGATCGTCGTTATGGCCGCCGGTCTCGCTGCCAACATGACGGCCAATCCGTTCCAGTCAGTGACCACCGTCACCGCGCAGATCGTCCAGCTGCTCACCGGCGACCAGGAATTCGATTCGGCGAAGACGCTGTCGGCGTTCGCGCTCGGGCTGGTGCTGTTCGTGATTACGCTGCTGCTCAACATTTACGCGCTCGCCGTGGTGAAGCGCTACCGGGAGGCTTATGAATAGCGCCCAATCCGCGTCGCGTCCGCCCACCGACTGGGCGTCGCCGAAGATGCGCGCGCGCATCGCACGCCGCTACCGGTCGGAATCAATCTTCCGCAACCTCGGGCTGTTCGCGCTCGTGCTCGCGGCGTCGTTCCTGGTGTTCCTGCTGGTGACAGTCGTGCGCGACGGCTGGCAGGGCTTCCTGTCGACCGATATCAAGATCAGCGCGACCTATGACCCAGCGGTGCTTGGTATCGATCCGGCAGCTGCCAAGGGCCCCGACGCGCAAGCCGCGCTGCAGGCCGGTGATTTCCAGGCGGTGATGGCCGCGTCGGTCGCCAAGCTTGGCGATGATGCCGACGCCGTCAGCGAAGGCGCGTGGCTGGTGCTGCGCCGCCAACTGATGGACGACCCGGCGCTGCTCGGTCAAACCGTGCCGGTGTGGGTGCCAGCCAAGAGCACCATCGACTTGCTCGCCAAGGGCAAGTTCGACCTGTCGAAGCCGGAAATCGAACGCGGCGTCAGCGATGCCGACATCGCCAACTTCAACGACCTTAAAAAGGCCGGGTTGGTACGCACCGGCTTCAACCGCATCTTCATCACCGGCGCCGATTCGACCAATCCCGAACTCGCCGGCATCTGGGGTGCCACCGTCGGCTCGCTGCTGACCTTGTTCGTGACGCTGGGGCTGGCGTTCCCGGTCGGCGTGCTGTCGGCGATCTATCTCGAGGAATTCGCCAAGCGCAACCGCTGGACCGACCTCATCGAAGTCAGCATCAACAATCTCGCGGCGGTGCCGTCGATCATCTACGGGTTGCTCGGGCTCGCGGTGTTCCTCAACTTCTTCGATATGCCGCGCTCGGCGCCGATTGTCGGCGGCCTGACCTTGGCGCTGATGACCTTTCCGGTCATCGTCATCGCCGGGCGGGTGGCGATCAAGTCGGTGCCGCCGTCGATCCGCGACGCCGCGCTCGGCATCGGTGCCTCGAAGGTCCAGGTCGTGTTCCAGCACGTGCTGCCGCTCGCCTTGCCCGGCATCCTGACCGGCACGATCATCGGCATGGCGCGCGCGCTCGGCGAAACCGCACCGCTGCTGATGATCGGCATGCGCGCCTTCGTCAGCGACACGCCGGGCGGGCTGACGTCGCCCGCGACGGCACTGCCGGTGCAGGTGTTCCTGTGGTCGGATGACGTGGCGCGCGGCTTTGTCGAAAAGACCTCGGCGGCCATCATGGTGCTGCTGGTATTCCTGCTGTTGATGAACAGTCTCGCCATCTATCTACGCAACAAATACGAGAGGCGCTGGTGACCGTCATGGACCTGTCCGCACAAAATGTTCCGGTCGCGCGCGGTGTCGCCGAGACCGATGTCACGACCAAGATGACGGCGCGTCACGTCAATGTCTTCTATGGCACCAAGCAGGCGATCAAGGACGTCTCGATCGACATCACCCGCGAAAACGTCACGGCGTTCATCGGGCCGTCGGGCTGCGGCAAGTCGACCTTCCTGCGCTGCATGAACCGCATGAACGACACAGTCGACAGCGCGCGGGTCGAGGGCGAAATCAAGCTCGACGGCACCGACATCTACACCGGCGGCATGGATGTCGTGCAGCTGCGCGCCCGTGTCGGCATGGTGTTCCAGAAGCCCAACCCGTTCCCCAAGTCGATCTACGACAATGTGGCTTACGGCCCATCGATCCACGGCCTCGCGAGCAGCAAGGCCGACATGGACGGCATCGTCGAAGGCAGCCTGCGCCGCGCCGGCCTGTGGGAGGAAGTCAAGGACCGGCTCGGCGAAAGCGGCACGGCATTGTCGGGTGGCCAGCAGCAGCGGCTGTGCATCGCCCGCGCGATTGCTGTCGACCCCGAAGTCATCCTGATGGACGAACCGTGCTCGGCGCTCGATCCGATTGCCACGGCGCGCATCGAGGAACTGATCGACGAACTGCGCGGCCGCTACGCCATCGTCATCGTCACGCACAACATGCAGCAGGCGGCGCGTGTCAGCCAGCGCACGGCGTTCTTCCACCTCGGCACGATGGTCGAATACGGCAACACCTCGGACATCTTCACCAATCCCACCGAACAGCGCACCCGCGACTATATCACCGGCCGCTACGGCTAAAATTGACGGACGCAGGAGATCACAATGGCTGAACCGACCGGACATACCGTCAAGGCATTCGACGCCGACATCAACAACATGCGCACGCTGATCAGTCAGATGGGCGGGCTGTGCGAAAGCCAGATCCGAGCGTCGATCGAGGTGCTGACCCGCCGCGATGCGGCCAAGGCGATGGAGGTCATCGCCATCGACGAACGCATCGATGCGCTTGAAATCGAATGTGAAAAGCTGGCGATCCAGACCATCGCGCTGCGCGCCCCGATGGCGGGCGACCTGCGCGAAATTATCGCGGTGCTCAAGATCAGCTCGGTGCTCGAACGCGTCGGCGACTATGCCAAGAACATCGCCAAGCGCGCGACGGTGCTGTCGAAGAACGCGCACGCGCAGCCGGTGGTCATCATTCCCGAAATGGGCACGCTGGTTGCGAAAATGCTCAGCGACGCGCTCGATGCCTTCGTGGCGCGCGACGTCGAACTGGCCAAGGCGGTGGTGGCGCGCGACGCGGTGGTCGATGACTATTACGCCGCGTTGTTCCGCTCGCTGCTGACCTTCATGATGGAAGATTCGGCGCATATCACGCCGTCGATGCACCTGCTGTTCGTTGCCAAGAACCTCGAACGCATCGGCGACAAGGCAACGAGCATCGCCGAAATGGTGTTCTTTGCCGCCACCGGCGAACAAATTCTGCACCGGCCAAAGGGCGACGATGTTGCGCTCGCGGCGTTGAGCGACCGATCGAGCTAGCACCGGCTTTCAAGACGATAGCTGCCAAACAGGGACCCCCGATGAAACCGAAGATCCTGCTTGTCGAAGATGACGCCAACCTCGTTGAGCTACTGCGTTACAACCTCGAATCGGCAGGTTTCGATGTCGTCCAGACCGGCGACGGCGAGGAAGCGCTGATGCTCGCCGACGAGGAAAAGCCCGACCTGGTCATTCTCGACTGGATGATCGCCAACCTGTCGGGGATCGAAGTCTGCCGGCGCCTGCGTCGCGCGCCCGAAACCGTCGGCCTGCCGATCGTCATGCTGACAGCACGCGCCGACGAAGCCGACCGCATCCGCGGCCTTGAAACCGGCGCCGACGATTACCTCACCAAGCCGTTCTCCCCGCGCGAACTCGTCGCGCGCATCCATGCCGTGCTTCGGCGGCTGCGCCCGGCGCTCGCTGGCGGCGCTCTCGACTATGCCGGCATCAGTATGGACACCAGCGCCCACCGCGTCACCCGCGACGGCCAGGCCGTGCCGCTCGGACCCACCGAGTTCCGGCTGCTGCGCCACTTCCTCGAACATCCCGGCCGCGTCTTCTCGCGCGAACAGTTGCTCGATGCCGTCTGGGGCCGCGACGTCTATGTCGAACAACGCACCGTCGACGTCCACATCCGCCGCCTCCGCAAGGCGATCAACGGCGAAGGCGAGGGCACAGCCGCACTCCCCGATGTCATCCGCACGGTGCGTTCCGCTGGCTATGCACTCGACCGCGAAGCGCATTAGGCAGGTCAAGAGCCTCCGGCGGGCAGGGGTGACCCCTGCACCCGGAATTTGGGCCGGTGACACAATAACCAGCGCTGACTATCGGTCACAGGTGAACTAATGGGTGCAGGCCTCAGGCCTGCCCGCCGGAGGCTCTTTCCCCTCCCGCGGCGCATTTGCCGCACCATCATGCGAGTCGGGGTCTTTTCACGGGGCGCAGTCTGCTTTAAGTCCCGCGTCGCACAGATGCTCGCATAGCTAGATAGGGCCAGATTCAATGACCATTCGTTTCGACAATCGTGTTGCCATTGTTACCGGTGCCGGCGGCGGCCTGGGCCGCGCCTATGCGCTGGCGCTTGCCGCGCGCGGTGCCAAGGTCGTCGTCAATGATTTGGGCGGCGCGCGTGACGGTTCGGGCAGCTCGCTGTCGGCCGCGCAGCTGGTCGTTGACGAAATCACTGCCGCTGGTGGCGAAGCGATGGCCAATGGCGCCAGCGTGTCGGACGAAGCCGCGGTCGAAAAGATGGTGGCGTTCGTCAAGGAACGCTGGGGCCGCATCGACATCCTGATCAACAACGCCGGCATCCTGCGCGACAAGACCTTCGCCAAGATGACGCTCGATGACTTCCGCCAGGTTGTCGATGTCCATCTTATGGGCTCGGTGACCTGCACCAAGGCGGTGTGGGAAGTCATGCGTGAACAGGCCTATGGCCGCATCCTGATGACCACCAGCTCGACCGGGCTGTACGGCAACTTCGGCCAGGCCAACTACGGCGCTGCCAAGCTGGCGCTGGTCGGCTTCATGAAGACGCTGAGCATCGAAGGCGCCAAGTACAACGTCAAGACCAACACCATCGCGCCGGTCGCCGCGACGCGCATGACCGAAGACATCATGCCCGCCGCCATGCTCGGCAAGATGGGTCCCGAAACGGTTACGCCGGCCGCGCTTTACCTCGTCAGCGAAGACGCCCCGACGAATGTCGTGATGAACGCCGGCGGTGGTGGCTTCGAACGCGCCTATGTCACGTTGACGCGCGGCATCCATGTCACGCCCGAGGACATGACCCCCGAAACCGTCGCTGCACGCTTTGAAGAAATCAGCGACCGGACCGGTGAAATCGTTCCCGAAAACGGCGCTGCGCAAGGCGGCATGGCGCTCGGCGCACTTTAGTCTAGAATAGGGCCTCCGGCGGGCAGGGACTCGTCCCTGCACCCGATTGAAGAGAACCTTTGTCATTCCTGCGCAGGCGGGAATCTATCTTGGCGCCAGTGTCGCACGTGGATTCCCGCCTGCGCGGGAATGACTCGTAAGTTTGTAGGTGCAGGGACGAGTCCCTGCTCGCCGGAGGCCCTTTG
>CALMPZ010000534.1 GCA_937871645.1 uncultured Polymorphobacter sp. | reverse complement strand
CGAAGACCAGCGCGTGCGAACCGCGCCGGCGCTGGTGCGCGTGGTGGTCGCGGTCGATCCGCCGGCGTCAAGCGGCCCGAGCGCCGATGCCTGCGGCATCGTCGCGGTCGGGTTGGGCGCCGACGGCCGCGCCTATGTGCTCGGCGATTGCTCGGTGCAGGGCGCATCGCCCGACAATTGGGCGCGCGCCGTGGTCGCCGCCGCCGATACCTATGGGGCCGACAAGGTGGTCGTCGAAGTCAACAACGGTGGCGACATGGTGGTGCAAGTGCTGCGCGCAGTTGATGCGGGGATCCCCGTCAAGCCAGTCCACGCCGCGCGCGGCAAGGTCGCGCGCGCCGAGCCGGTCGCCAGCCTGTATGCGGCGGGCAAGGTCAGCCATGTCGGGGTGCTGCCGACGCTGGAGGACGAGCTGTGCGGGATGGTCGTCGGCGGCAGCTACGCCGGGCCGGGACGTTCACCCGACCGCGCCGATGCGGCGGTGTGGGCGCTGACGGAGTTGATGCTGCAGGGCCGCAGCGCCGGACCGCGGGTGCGGTCGGTTTAGAATCAAGAGCCTCTGGCGGGCAGGCGTGACGCCTGCACCCGATTGAAGCGCAACAAACAAATGGGTGCAGGCCTCAGGCCTGCCCGCCGGAGGCCCTTCAGGCCTTCGCAACTTGGAGAACGCCATGAAATTCGAATGGTTCGGACGCAAGTCGCGTCCGGTGCAGACACGTGCGCCCGCTGCCTGGCTGTCGGGCTGGACATCGAGCGAGGCGCCGC
This sequence comes from uncultured Polymorphobacter sp., assembly GCA_937871645.1. Taxonomy (GTDB): domain Bacteria; phylum Pseudomonadota; class Alphaproteobacteria; order Sphingomonadales; family Sphingomonadaceae; genus Polymorphobacter_A. The sequence goes on along the minus strand of CALMPZ010000534.1, from coordinate 725 downwards.
GCGGTTATGAATCACTGGTTCGCGCAGCCTATCTGGCGAATCCGATTGCCCAGCGCGCGGTGCGGATCGTGGCGGAGGGTGCCGCGGGCGCGCCGGTGCTGGCCACTCCGGCGGGGCATCCGGCGCTCAAGCTGCTCGGCGGCGGCACCAGCGGCGACAGCCGGACCGGGCCGGCGCTGGTCGAAACCATTGCGGCGAATTTGTTGCTGCACGGCAATGCCTATGTCGAGGTCGGTTTGGGCCCCGACGGCATGCCGGCGGCGCTTTACGCACTGCGTCCCGAACGCATTACTGTGGAGGCCGATAGCGCCGGCTGGCCAGTTGGTTTCCTGTACCGGGCTGGTGACAGCATTACGCGCTATCCGGCGATGACGGTGGGTGAGCGTGCCGGACTGCTGCATATCCGCAGCTTCCACCCGCTCGATGATCACTATGGGCTGGGTTGCCTGGGGGCGGCGGCGGGTGCGGTCGACACGCACAACGCCGCGAGCCGCTGGAACAAGGCGCTGCTCGACAATGCGGCGCGGCCTTCGGGCGCACTGGTCTACGCGCCGGGTGATGGTTCGACGCTGTCGCCCGAGGGCTTCGACCGCCTGAAAGCTGAGATGGAGGCGGGCTACGCCGGTGCGGCCAATGCCGGGCGGCCGATGCTGCTCGAAGGCGGGCTGAGCTGGCAGGCGATGAGCTTGACGCCGGCCGAGATGGACTTCGGTCGGGCCCGCGAT
>CALMPZ010000533.1 GCA_937871645.1 uncultured Polymorphobacter sp. | reverse complement strand
TGTTCAGCGTGATGCGCCGTCGTGGCAGGATCAACGCTCATGCCGCACACCGGATCGGTCACCTTGCCAGCCAAATTATGACTGTCGGCGGCGGTGCCGTGGTCATGCGACGGGCTGTTCGGTTGTGGGGCATCACGCATTGCTTTGGTCCTGCTGCGTTGTGCCCGATTCCGACACAAATCCACCCGAGCGCGATGTGGATTTGCCGTCCATCACGTCAAACTCCCGGAAGGTGCGAGAGTTCCAAGCCACGCCACCAGCGCGAGGATCGTCACGCCGAGTGCCGCCTCGAAGCGCAAGCTACGGCGCAGTGCCATGCCCGATGTAGCACCAGACACCAGCGCCGATTGTAGATCGGGGGTCAGGCGATAGCGGTTAAGCGCCGCCAATCCGAGCATCGCTGCGAACAACACCAGCTTGACCAGCAAGAGCTGGCCGTAGCGCGAGGCTGGCAAGTCAGCCAGATGCGCGGGGCCAATCAGTACTAGGCCGTTGACCACGCCGGTGAGCAGCAGCGTGGCGACCAGTATCGATCCGGGCAGTGCGAACGCGGCGAGTGCGTAATACAGTGCTGCGCCGCGCGCGCCGGAAAATTTGCCGGCTGAGCCAATCAGCATCAGCAGTGCCGCCAGCGCGCCGATCCACACGCCCGCCGCCCACAAGTGCAGTATATCGGCAACCAGATGAAGTTGCGCGGCGCGGCTGTCGGCCATTGCCGCATGGCCACTCCATGCCAGCGTCCCCAGCGCAATTGCCGCAAAGGCCAGCACCACCATCATCCGGGCGCGGTTAATTGGCGCCGGGAACATGAACGACAGCACAAGCACCAGCGCGGCGAGCCGCAGCAGCGCGGCGGTGCCGAACGCGGTCGCGGTCAGGACTGCCGTAATTTCCGCGCGACCCACGGCGGCAAGCTCCGCGCCGCTCATTGCCGCGGCCATAGTGATGACACCCGCAACCGACAGCAGGACTCCGGTCGCGGCTGCGACCAGCACCACAGTGCGTACCGGCAGCGTTGGCGTCAGGTCCGCTGGGCGCTGCCGAAAATTATACAGTGCGAACGCCGGCACGCCGAACAGCAACATCAGGTCGAGATACAGCCCGAACCGAAGCGCGATCGTCAGTACCTCTGTCACTGGCTATTTGACCGTGAAACTGAAGCTGCCTGTGACGCGATGCGTGTCGGCGGCGACGGCATACCAATCGAGCGTATAGCCGCCCGCCGGCATCGGCGCCTTGGTGGTGATGATTAGCGTTTTGCCGTCGGCACCGACTTTGGTGGTGAGGCCCGACATCTTCATCGGTGCGTGGTTGGTCATGCCCGGCATCGACGTCATCTGCAGTGTGCCACCCGAAAAGGCTGCTTCGAGCTTTTCTGAAAAGTGCAGTTCGATGGTCGCGGTTGGCGCAACGGTCGTGTTTGCTGCGGGCAGGCTCGATACCAGCGCGGGGTGCGCGGCAGCTGCGGTGCCCATGGCAACTAGCGTGAATGCGGCAGCAATGCGGAAAGCGGTGAACATTGATTTCTCCCTTGGCTTCATCACTGATACGCCTTTTGTGGAGCTTCCCCTCAACCGGAATCAAAATAAGGGGCAGCAACGCGCGCTGCGTATGAGAGGTAAGCGAGGTAGAGATACGGCTATGAACGACGAATACGACGCACTTCTGAACCGGCTGGCGCACACCGCCGTCGATCCGCGGCTGGCGGTGGGCCGCGCTTCAGTGATGTCGCGGATTGCTGCGGGCGACGGCCGCGCCCCGCGCGCACTGCCGCTGCAGTTCGGCGCGTTGGCAGCGCTGGCGTTGGTCGTCGGGATCGGCAGCGCCGGTCTGCCGGTCGCGCCCGTGCAGGCCACAGCTGTGCTCGCACCATTTTCTCTCGAGACGCCGCTGGCGCCGTCGCATTTGTTATTGGGCACGCGGTGACCGGCGTGCAGCGCACAGTGTTGGCCGCTCTCGTGGTCTTCGTTGCAGCGGTCGCTGGCGTCTGGGTCGGCCACGCGATGTTCAAGCCCGCGCCGCCGCCCGGTGCCGAACTTCACGCGCTGCTCCATGACGGGCTTGAGCTCGACGCCGCACAACAGGCCCAGCTTGAAGTGCTTGAACAACGGTTCGGCGTGCGGCGCCGCGCCCTCGAACTCGAACTGCGCGCCGACAATGCCCGGCTCGCCGAAGCCATCGAGGCCGAGCATGGCGATGGCCCACAGGTCCAGGCGGCGGTCGATCGGTCGCATCAAGTGATGGGCGAACTGCAAAAGGCAACGCTGGCGCATGTGTTTGCCATGCGTGCGCTGCTGCATCCGGACCAGGCGGCAAAGTTCGACCAGCTGATCGTCCGCAAGCTCACCGATGGCGGTGAATGAGTCTTGACCTTGCGACCTGTTCGGACGGCGAACTGGCAGCGCTGACGCTCGGCGGGCGCCAGAACGCATTTGCCGAGATCATGGCACGGCATGAGGCGCCGTTATTCCGGCTGATCCGCGGCCATGTCGGTGACGCCGATACCGCGCTCGACCTGACGCAGGACAGCTTTAT
>CALMPZ010000532.1 GCA_937871645.1 uncultured Polymorphobacter sp. | reverse complement strand
GCGGTCATCGCCTTGCGCAATTCCTCGACGATGAAGTCCTTGTCGCCGCGCCATTGCGACCGCGGCTTGAGCGTGATGAACCCGTCGGTTTCGTTGAGCCCCATCGGATCAAGCCCGATTTCGTCCGAGCCGGTGCGTGCGATGACCCCGGTCACTTCGGGCACAGCGGCCATCACCGTACGCTCCGCCGCCATGTCGACCTGCAGCGAGCGCTCGAGGCCGATCGACGGCAACTTGGCCAGCTGCATGATCACCGACCCCTCGTCCATTGTCGGCATGAAGATCTTGCCGACCGCGGTGTAGGCGACACCGGCAACCACCAGCGCCAATACCGACAGGCCGTAAATCACGGACTTGTTGGCGAACGCCGCGTCGCGGAGCCGGATGTAGCGCGGGGTCAACTGGCGCATGATCCAGGGCTCGCCGTGGCCGCCGGCGCGCAGCCCGTATGATGCCAGCACCGGTACCAGCGTCAGCGCAAGCAGCAACGATCCGGTCAGTGCGAACACGATCGTCAGCGCCACCGGCGCGAACAGCTTGCCTTCCAGCCCCTGCAGCGACAGCAGTGGCAGGAACACCAGCGCGATGATGATGATCCCCGCCGAAACCGGCACGATGACTTCACTGGTCGCCTGATAAACGGTATTGAGGCGCGGGTGCCCGCTGTCATGCGAATGGTTGAGCCGCTCGACGACATTCTCGACGACCACCACCGCGCCGTCGACCAGCATGCCAATCGCAATCGCCAGCCCGCCAAGGCTCATCAAATTCGCTGACAGCCCCATGCCGCGCATGAACAGAAAGGTGATCAGCGCCGCCATAGGCACCGCTGTTGCGACAATCAACGCAGCACGCCAGTCACCAAGGAACACCATCAACAGGATGACAACGAGGATGGTCGCCTCGATCAGTGCCTTTTCGACAGTGCCTACGGCGCGGTCGATCAAATCCGACCGATCGTAGAACACCTTGATATGCGTCCCCGGCGGCAGCGACCGTTCGATCTCCGCAAGCCGCGACTTGACCCCGTCGACAACCTGCCGCGCATCGGCACCGCGCAGCGCGATGACCAGCCCCTCCACCGCCTCGCCCTTGCCGTTCTGGGTCACCGCACCGTATCGCGTCAGGCTGCCCGTCCCGACAGTCGCGACATCGCCCAGCTGAACGACCTTACCGTCGCGGCTGGCAAGCACCATCGCTTCGAGGTCGGCCGCGCTCTGCACCGCACCGACGGCGCGCACGATCAGCGCCTCTTCGGCGTTCGCCAGCCGGCCGGCGCCATCATTGCGGTTGCCGCTTTCGATCGCATTGCGGATGTCGGCGATGCTCAGCCCGGCGTGGGCCAGGGCAACCGGATCGGGCCGTACCTCGAACGTCGCGACATGGCCACCGAGCGCGTTGACATCGGCCACGCCCGCGACCGTGCGCAGGCCCGGGCGGATCGTCCAGTCGAGCAGGGTGCGTTTTTCCGCCAGGCTCAGCGGGCCTTCGATGGTGAACATGAAGATTTCGGACAAGGGGGTCGAAATCGGCGCCATGCCGCCGCTGACCGACGCCGGCATGTCGGCGAGCACGCCGGTCAGCCGTTCGGAAACCTGCTGCCGCGCCCAGTAGATGTCGGTGCCGTCGATGAAATCGATGGTGATGTCGGCAATCGCATATTTCGCCGTCGAACGCAGGATCGCTTGATTGGGAATCCCCAGCATTTCCATTTCGATCGGCGCGATGATGCGGCTTTCGACCTCCTCGGGCGTCATGCCGGGCGCCTTGAGGATCAGCTTGACCTGCGTCTGCGCGATATTGGGGTAGGCATCGACCGGCAATTTGGTGAACGCCCACGCGCCCAGTCCGGCCACGACAACCGCCAGCACCAGCACCAGCGCACGGTACGACAGCGAAAGCGCGACAAGTTGACGGAGCACGTGCTTACTTCTCGAGCGCCAGCGACTTGAGCTCGCTGGTGCCGGTGGTGACGACGCTCTCGCCGGCGCGAACGCCCGACAGAATGACCGCACTGCCATCGGCCTTGCCGCCGACGCCGACCTTGCGCGTCGTGACGCCGCCCGGACCGCGCACGAACACGACCTCGGCACCATCCAGCGTCGTCAACGCCGACGCCGGCACCTGCACCGCCCCATCGGGTGCCTTGGCCAGTAAAATGATCGTCAGCGCCTTGCCGGCGACGACACCCGGCGCAGCACTTACCTTCGCCTTGAGGCTGGCCGAGCGCGTGGCGGGGTCGATCGTGGTGCCGACTGACGTCACCGTGCCGCCAACGCCGCCGGGCAGGCGCACCTGCATCCCCGGCGTTACGCTGCCGACCAGCCGTTCGGGCAATTGCGCGATGATCTCGTAGCGGCTCGCGGCGTCAATGACATAGGGCGCGCTGGTGCCGTCGACCGAACTGCCGGTCTGCAGGCTCGCCGTGGTGATGCGGCCGGCAATCGGTGCCGTCAGCGTATACGACCCGCGGCTTCCCGATGCGTTGGCGACCGACAACAGCCGGGCGCTTTCGTCGGTATCGACTTGCGCCTCGCGCAGGCTGGCGTTGGCTTCATCAGCACGCGCGCCGGCGATGACACCATCGCGACTGAGCTGGCCGAGCCGGGCGGCATTGGCGGCTGCATAGTCGAGCCGCGACTGCGCCCGTGCGAGGTCAGCCCCCATCGTCAGAACCTCGCGGCTGGCAATTTCGGCAAGGCGCTGGCCCTGCCGCACGGTCTCGCCCTCGACGACATAGGTCTGCGTGACCACACCCGGGATCGTCGCGGCGACGGCGACCCGCGCATTGGGCGGCAGCGCAATGATCGCCGGCAAACTTGCCAGCGGCAATTCGCCGGCGGCAACGGCGCTATCGAAGCGGATGCCAAGCTTGGCAATCTGATCGTCGCTGATCGTGATATGACCTGGCGCGTCCGTGGACGCAGGCGCGGCGGTTTGCACTGCAGCCGGCGGCGCAGCCGTGTCGCGCAGTCCGAACCACCAGATCGCACCCAAGCCGGCGATCACCGCCGCGCCAACAAACAACCAGGTTTTGCGATTCAGCTCCATGGTCGGCGTTATAAACGACGAAGCTGACAATCGGCTGTCAATTCCACAGGTTTCTGGCAGCATCGCGCGCTACACCGGCGACGATCGCTGGAAGGAAGAGCTGGTGCGGGTACTGATTGTCGAAGACGACTCGGAGTTGGGCAAGCGCATGGTCGCCAGTCTGGTGCGCCATGGCTTCACCTGCGAATGGGTGCAAAGCGCTGAAGACGCGGAAGATTTCGCGTTCGACGGGTTCGCAGTGCTGATCGTCGACCTGGGTCTGCCGGGTATTGGTGGCATCGAATTGATCCGGCGTTTGCGCCAGCGGCGACTCGTCGCACCGATCCTGATCTTCACTGCGCGCAGCAGCTGGCAGGAAAAGGTCGAAGGTCTCAACGCCGGCGCCGACGATTTTCTGGTCAAACCGGTGCGGATCGAGGAACTGGTGGCGCGCCTGCACGCGCTGGCGCGTCGCGCCGCCGGACAGGCCGACGCACGGCTGGTGGCTGGCAACCTCGCGCTCGATCCCGCGCAGCGGCAGGCCTATCTGGACAATGCACCACTGGCGCTGACCGGGACCGAATACCGCCTGTTGTCGCTGTTCTTCTACAACCCCGGCCGCACACTGCCGCAAGCCATGATCCTCGACCACATGTATCCGCTGCAGACCGACCGCGACCTCAACACCGTCGAGGTTCATATCGGCCGCCTGCGCCGCAAGATCGGCCGCGCCCGCATCCAGACGGTCCGCGGCCTCGGCTACCGGTTGACGCCATGACACGCTCGCATCGCGCCTGGGTCGATACCGAAAGCTTGCGCTTCCGCTTCGTGTTTGCGGCTTTCCTATGGGTCACGATCGCCACGATCGTGGCCGGGCTGGTGATTTCGGGACTCTATCGCCGTCACCTCACCGTCCAGTTCCGCGAGGAATTGCAGGTCCATCTGTCCGAACTTGTCGGGCTGTCGGCGCTTGATGCCAAGGGCCACCCGGTGCTGACCCGGCCGCTGTCCGACCCGCGCTTTCTCGAATCCGGATCGGGGTTCTATTGGCAGATCGATCGCGTCGGCAGCCCGTCGCGCAAATCCGCGACGCTTGGCAACCGGCAACTCAGCGGCGCCTTTGCGACCGCGAAGGTGCAGCATTCGGGCTGGACCGCCGGACCGTATGGGCGCGTTCTGGAATATGGCATCGTAGCGCCGTCACCCGCAGGCGGCATGCCGCTGCGAATTTCCATCGCGTCGGACGAACGCCTGCTCGACGAAACGCTGGCAGGGTTCAGCCGCGATCTCGCCGTGTCGCTGCTGGTGTTTGCGGCACTGATGTTCGGCGGCGCGACATTGCAGATTGTCTATGGCCTCGGCCCGCTGCGGCGTATCGGCGACGACATCGACCGGCTGCGGCGCGGCACGCTGGCGCGGCTGCCCACCGACGTGCCGAGCGAGTTCAGTGCGCTCGTTTCGCGCTTGAATGGATTGCTCGATTCACAGGCGGCGCTGGTGCA
>CALMPZ010000531.1 GCA_937871645.1 uncultured Polymorphobacter sp. | reverse complement strand
CCGGCCGAACGGCGCCAGGGCGTTCTGGAACTGGTCTACCGAGGTGATATTGCCCGGCCCAAAGGGCGGCGCATTGGCGACGGGTGTCGAGATATAGCCCTGCGCGCCATAGTCGACGCAGCCGCCGAGCGCGGCCAGCAATCCCGAAACCAGCAACAAACGCGGTGCAATCATCACAGGCCCTCCATAGGCCAATCAAGACTGCGCCCGCACCGCTTGCGGCAGGATGAATGGCTCAGGCGATCGCGGTGCGGCGGCGGCGGCGCAGCACGGCCCCGGTCATGCCGAAGCCGGCGATCATCAGCGCCCAGCTTGCCGGCTCGGGAACTGCGCCGCCCGCGACATCGACATAGGTGGCAAAGCCGCGGTCAAAGCCGGTCCTGAGCCATTGCTGGTTGCTGATCGTGTCGCGCAGATAATTCTCGCCGCCGGCATAGGGGCGCGTCGTGGTATCCTCGAAGCCGTCGTTGTCGAGGTCCTGCCCATTCCCATAGCCGATGACCCAGGTGAGGCGGTTCGCCGTGGCATAGTCCGTCGCGCGCAGGTAAAGCATGAACTGCTCGCCCGCCGTCAGCGTGAAATTGGCGCTGCTGACATCGATGCTGATCAGGCTTGTGGCACTCGTCGGCGGGATGGCGCTGATCAGGAACGGCGTCGCGCTGTCGACCATCGGCAGCGACGCGGCACCGCCACGTACCAGTTCGAGCGCCAGCGGTGCCGTGCCGGCGCCGCCGCGCCCGAGCTGCAAGTCGACACGCACCAGCTTGCCGGTCTGCCCGGCCGTGACAATCTGGGCCTGACGACGTTCGACCGCGAGACCGATCGATGACGCCACCACCGGCCCCGCTATCGGCATGATATTATCCTGATCGAGCACCACCACCGCTGCCGCCGGCAACGGCGACATCGCCAGCACAGCACCCAGCAGTCCGGACAGCAGCTTCATCACACCCTCGCATACGCAACCAAGGATGGCGATTTTGTAGCAATTGCCGCGCGGCGTTCAAGCGCTATTCGGCAACCTGCAACGCGGCGCGACGCCGTGCGACCCGCACGCGGCGGCGCTGGGCAATGCCTTCAAGCGCGAGGAACATCACCGGCGTGATGAACAGCGTCAGGAACTGGCTGAACAGTAACCCGCCAAGCACCGCGACACCCAGCGGCTGGCGCAATTCGGCGCCCGCGCCCAGCCCGAGCGCCAGCGGCAATGCGCCGGCGATCGCGGCAGCCGTCGTCATCATGATCGGCCGGAAACGCTGGCGGCAGGCCTCGCGGATCGCCTGTTCGGGGGTCCAGTCATTGTCGCGCAGACCGCTCAGCGCGAAGTCGATCATCATGATGGCGTTTTTCTTGACGATGCCGATCAGCAGCACGACGCCGATGATGCCGATAACATCGAGCGGCATGTTGAACAGCCACAGCGCGACAAGCGCGCCGATGCCCGCAGCCGGCAGCCCCGACAAAATCGTGATCGGGTGGATGAAGCTTTCGTACAGCACGCCGAGCACGATGTAGATGACCAGCACAGCCGCCAGGAACAGCCAGCCCATGCCCTTGTTCGAGGCTTCGAACGCCTGCGCATTGCCCTGGAACGACCCTGCGATCGACGACGGCGCCTGGAGTTCGACCAAGGCTTCCTCGATGCGGGTTTGGGCGGCGCTCAACGGCACGCCCTTGCTGAGATTGAAGCCGATGGTGACCGATGGCAGCTGGCCCTGGTGACTCACCGACAGTGGCGCACCCTCGATGACGACGCGGCTCACGGCCGAAAGCGGCACCGTCGCGCCTTCGGCGCCGCGCACATACAGCGCCGCGATGGTATCGGGGTTGAGCTGCAGCTTGGGGTCGATCTCGAGGATGACCTTGTAGCTGTCGACATCCGAATAGATCGTCGAGATCTGCCGCGTCCCGAAGCTTGAATACAGCGTGTCGCGAATGGCCTGCACCGGCACGCCAAGGCGGCTGGCGGCATCGCGGTCGATCTCGACGCGCGCCTGGCGGGCACCACGCTGGAAGTCCGATGTGACATCCTCAAAGCCCGGGCTGGCGCGCAAGGCGGCCTCCAGTTGCGGCGCAAGCTTGTAGAGCGCGTCCTGATCCACCGACGCCAGCGAATATTGGTAGAGCGTCGATGTCGGGCGCGAGCCCAGCGTCAAATTCTGCTGAACGCTCGGAAATGCCGCAAGCCCCGGAATGCTGCTCAGCTTCTTGCGCAACCGCGCCTGGATATCTTCGGCCGAATCGCGCTGGCTGCGCGGCTTGAGCTGGATGAACATCCGGCCATTTATGCCGCCAAAGACCACGGAATTGACCCGCAGCACCGCCGGATCGGCGAGCACCATGGCGGCAACCTTGTCCTGCTTGGCGAGCAGCGTCGAATAGGATGAATCGGGGGAGACTTCGAGGCCGATCGACATGACGCCGGTGTCTTCGGTCGGGAAAAAGCCCTTGGGAATCGCGGTGAAGCCCCAGATCGCCAGCGCCAGCGAAGCCCCGGTCAACAGCAGCACCAGCTTGCCATGGCGCAATGTCGCATCGAGCCAGCGCGCATAGACGGCACCGGCGCGATTGAACATGCGCGTCGACCAGCGCGCCACGCGGCCGGGCTGTTCGTGTCCGTCCTTGAGCAGCCTTGCCGCCATCATCGGCGTCAGCGTCAGCGAGACAATCGCCGACACGCCGATGGCGATGGTCAGCACCAGCGCGAATTCGCGGAACAGCCGCCCGACAATGCCGCCCATGAACAGCAGCGGGATGAACACCGCGACCAGGCTGACCGAAATCGAGATGACGGTGAAGGCGATTTCGTTGGTGCCGGCAATCGCCGCGGGCCGTGGCCGCTCGCCCTTTTCAACGCGCCGCACGATGTTTTCGAGCACGACGATGGCGTCGTCGACGACGAACCCCGTCGCCAGTGTCAGCGCCAGCAGGCTGAGGTTGTCGAGGCTGAAGCCCAGCGCATACATGCCGGCAAAGGTGCCGATGGCCGCCACCGGCAGCACCACCGACGGGATCAGCGTCGCGCGCGCATCGCCGAGCGCCAGATAGATGACAAGGATGACCAGCAGCGCCGTGCCGACCAGCGTTAGCTGAGCATCGAACACCGAATTGCGGATCGACTGCGACCGGTCGACCATGACCACCAGGCTGGCATTGGGCGGCAAACCTTCGCGCAACGACGGCAGCAGCGCCTCGACACTGTCGACCAACGCCACGACGTTCGATCCGGGCTGGCGCTTGATCCCGAAGGTAATCGACGGCACGCCGTTGAACTTGGTGCCACCGCGCAGGTTTTCGATCGAATCAAGGCTGGTCGCGACATCGGAGACGCGGATCGGCAGGCCGTTCTTGTAACCGATGATGACCTGCGCGAAATCGGCCGCACGCTTCATCGTGCCGGTCGCATCGAGGATATAGCTGCGCGGCCCCTCGGCAATGACGCCGACCGCCGAATTGCTGTTGGCGGCGGCAATGGCGCTGCGCACATCCTCCGGGGTCAGCCCGCGCGATGCCAGCGCCTGCGGATCGAACTGGATGCGGACCGCGAACTTGCGCTGGCCATAGACTTCGGCCTTGGCGACGCCGGGCAGCGTCGAAAGCCGCGGAATGATCGTCGTATCGGCGATTTGCTGCATGTCCGAAAGCGTCCGCGTCGGATCACGCAGCGACAGGATGAGCACGGCCTGGTCGGCCGGATTGGATTTTTCGAACGACGGCGGCGACGGCATTTCCTGCGGCAACTGCCGCGCCACCGCCGACAAGGCGGTTTGCACATCGAGCGCGGCGGCATCGATGTTGCGATCGAGCGCGAACTGCACGGTAATCTGCGTGTTGCCGGTCGAGCTGACCGAGGTAATCTGTTCGATGCCGGCAATGGTGCTCAGCTGGCGCTCGATCGGCGTCGCCACCGCGCTCGCCATCGTCGACGGGTTGGCGCCGGGCAGGTTGGCCTGGATCTGGATGGTCGGGAAATCGACTTGCGGCAGCGCCGAAACCGGCAACTGCCGATAGGCGAACAGCCCGGCGAGCACGATCGCCACGGTCAGCAGGACCGTGGCGATGGGTCGCTCGACTGCCGCGCGGACGAAGTTCATCCGGCCGGACCTGCCGGTTGCGCCGCACCGCCACGCTTGCCGTCCGGCGCGCCGGCGCGGGTCTTGACCTTGCTGCCGGCCTTGATCTTGGCGAGCGCGTCGGTGACGACCATCGTGCCGGGCGCCAGTCCCGAGGCGACATAGGCGTTGCCGTCAAGCCGCCCGGCGAGCACGACCTTGGTCAGCACGGCCTCGCTTTTGGCGTTGATCACCCAGACATAGTTGAAATCCGGGCCGTTCTGGATCGCCGATTCGGGCAGGCGGATGACGCGCGACGCCAACGCCAGCGGCACATCGACATCAACCAGCGCGCCGGGCCAGAGCTCGTCATTGCCGTTGGCAAATTCCGCCTTGGCGGCAATCGAGCCGTTGAGCGGATCGACATTATTGTCGAGGAACACCAGCTTGCCGGTGGCGACCACCCCGCTCGCCTGTCCCGGTGCCGCATCGACATTGCTGCGGCCATGCGCGCTGACCGCGACAGGGCCTGCCGCATAGCGGTCGCGCAGCGCCTGGATGCGGTCGGGCGGCACGGCAAAGCGCACGGTAATCGGCGCCAGCTGGTTGATGGTCACCAGCGGCACCGTGTCATTGGCGCGCACCGTGGCGCCGAGCTTGAAGCCGATTTCGCCGCTGCGGCCCGAAACCGGCGCGTTGATGCTGAGATACGACAGCCCGGTTTCGGCCGCCGACAGCGCGCCGCGCGCGCCGCCTATGCCGGCGCGCGCGCTTTCGGCGGCGGCGCGCTTCTGATCGATGGTGGCGCCTGAAATAAAGCCCGATTTGACCAGCGACTGCGCGCGCTTGTAGTCGGCTTCGGCCTGCACGGCGGCGGCATTGGCGCTGGCCAGCGCGGCACGGGCCTGCGCGACATTGGCGCGTTGGGCGCGGTCATCGAGCCGGAACAGCGGCTGGCCGGCGCGGACATTGCTGCCTTCCTTGAACAGCACCGCGGTAATCTGGCCATCGACGCGCGACCGCACCGCCACCGACTGCAGCGGCGTCACCGTGCCGAGCACCGTCAGCCGCGGCACATAATCGGCAAGCTGCGCAGCTTGCGCCGACACCAGCATCGGCGGCTTGGGCTTGTTCGCGCCGTCATCGCGGCCGCACGCGGCAAGCACCAGCAGCAGCGCGCCACACATCGCGGCACGCATGGGCGACGGAAACATGTTCGTCATCAAATTCATTGCAGGGTTATGTCTGTTCCGGATTGGGCCGAGGCGTGGCCTGCCCCTCGCACAGCACAAGCACGACTGCACATGAATTTTTCATTTATGGTCAAAAAGCCGCAGCAAAATCGTCATTTGACGGCGCGGCGGCGCGGCGCTGTCATTGCGTCGCGTCGCGCGTCAGTGGCTGACTCCGGGCGGCGGCAAGCGCCGGCGCACCAGCACGACAATCGCCACGCACACCAGCAGCGGCAGCCATGCCGGCACGCCGAGCAGCGACATGCCCGGATTGAACCAGAACAGCAGCAGCGCTGAAAACGCAATGAAACAGAGCAGCGAAAATCGCATGGGGGCCTCTATCAACATGTCACATCGCGGCGCCAATCTGACCCCGTTGGCGGGCGCGATGGACTTCCATTGCCCGAAACCTGTGAAGGTTTGATGAAGACAAACCCCGCTAATTGGCTGATATCATGCCAAAAGAGCTAACTTTCTGAGCCATGCGTTAACACTTGCTTGCCAACTAGCCGGCCAAGGTGGCGGCTTGCCGCACTGGCGCTTTCTGCTTGCCGCGCGCTGCACATAGGATAGGTTCGGCACGACAAGGATGCGGGGCGCCGTCACAGGCGCTGCAACCGCGCCGCCGGGGGAGTTTGAATGATGGGCACAATCGCATCGCTGTTACTGATCAACTTTGCCGTCGCCTTCGCGCTGTTCGTGGTGCTGTGGCTGGTCGGCATCATGCGCCGCGACCCGAGCCATGTCGATGCTTTCTGGGCGCTCGGCATGGTGCTGTTGGCGTGGACGACCTTGTTCCAAGTGGGCGAACCCACGCCGCGCCGCCTGCTGCTCGTCGGACTGTGCACCGCCTGGGGCCTGCGGCTGGGCTTCTATCTGCTTTGGCGCGTCAACAAGCACGGCGCCGACCCGCGCTACGTCAAGATGATGAGCAAGGCGCAAAGCCAGCGCGGCTGGGGATTCGCCAAGGCGTCGTTCATCCTGGTGTTCGCGCTGCAGGCGCCGCTGCTGTGGATCGTCTGCCTGCCCGTCCAGCTCGGCCAGGTCAGCGCCGAGCCGCTCGCCATCGGCGTCATCGGCTGGCTGGGCGCCGCACTCGCCGTCATCGGCATCCTGTTCGAAACCATCGGCGACGCGCAACTCGTGGCGTTCAAGGCCAACCCCGACAACAAGGGCAAGGTCATGGACAAGGGCCTGTGGCGCTACACCCGCCACCCCAACTATTTCGGCGACGCCTGCACCTGGTGGGGCCTGTTCCTGATCGCCGCCGAGACCATGCCCGGCCTGTGGGCGCTGCCCGGGCCGGTGCTGCTGACCTATCTGCTGACCAAATGGAGCGGCGTGCCGACCACCGAAGGCAAGCTGCGCCGCTCGCGGCCGGGCTATGAGGATTATGTGCGGCGCACGTCAGGCTTTGTGCCGATGCCGCCGAAGGCGTGAGGGCCTCTTTCTACCACCTCTCCCTTCAGGGGAGAGGTAGGCGACACGCCGAAATCGGAAACGTCGGCCAGCGTTCGGTGATCTCGCCGTTCTCGTACACCAGCAGGTCGCCGAACTGCAGCAGCACCGCTTCGCTCTGCGTCGGGCGCAGGTAGACGAAATCGTGGGGGGCGAGGTGGACCTTGTT
>CALMPZ010000530.1 GCA_937871645.1 uncultured Polymorphobacter sp. | reverse complement strand
CGCCCAATAGGCGGCAGCCGCCGCAAGATCGTTCGATGGGCCGCGCTGGCCGGCGAGGTTGAACGCGGCGGCGGCGGCGTTGCAATCGCCACCGCGGAACGCCGCAAGGCCGCTGACCCAGGCGCCGAGTGCGGCCCACTCGCCGCTGCCGGTGGCGGCCTCGCTGCCCATGCGGCGTGCGGCGGCGTCATCGCCGGCGATGTAATAGCTCCACGCGATGCGCTGGGCATATTCGGTGCGAACGGCGGGCGACGCTTCGAAACGCTGCGCGCGCCAGCGCTCTTCGGCGGCGCTGTTGCTGTCGGTGGCGAGCAGCGGCTTGAGCGTGGCGGCAAAGGCATCGTCGGCGGCAGTATCGCCCTTCGCCGATTTGGGGGTCATGCGCGGGTTGAAGCTGATCGCCGGTGCGGCATTGACCGTCGGCAGCAGCGGCAGGTTGATCGCGCCGCGTTCGACCGCGAGCTGGGCGATGCGCGGCGCCTGCGGCAAGGTCGGGTTGGCGAACAACCAGTCGGTCAGCGTGTTGACGCTGGCGCGGCCGCTGCCGCTGCCGCGCGCCAGCAGCAATTGCCCCTGCGCCGAGCCGTAGAGCACGCCGGTAGACGACATGTTGGCGAGCGCGGCTTCGGCGGCGCTGTAGCGTCCGGCCTCGATATCGCGGAAGATGCGCCCATAGGCGGCGGCTTCGGCAGGCGTCAGTTGCGGCGGCACGCGGCGCTGGCGCAGCGTGATGCCGTCGGCGGGCGTGCCGGTGACGGTAATCGGCGTGCGGCCGGCGTCGTCGTAGGGCGGGGTGGCGGCAGTCGGAGCTGTCGTCTGGGCGGCGAGCGGTGCTGCCGCCGCGAGCAGCAGCGCGACAACGGTGAGGCTGGTTTTCATGATGCGTCGCTGTACGCCGCGAGCGCGGCTTTGAACAGCAGCAGGTCGCGCCAGGCCAGCGCCTTGTGCGCCGGATGCGCAAGCAGATAGGCCGGCGTGAAGCTGGGTAGCACCGGCACTTCGAGCGTGCCGATTGCGAGCGTCTGCCAGCGACCGCGCAGCCGGTTGATGCCGGTTTCAACGCCGAGCAACGCCGCCGCCGCGACGCCGCCGAGCACCAGCACGGCATGCGGCCGCACCAGCTCGATCTGGCGCCGGACCACGGGCAATTGCGCAGCGATTTCGACGGCGTCAGGCGCGCGGGCGCCCGGCATCGGCCGCGCCAGCACATTGGCGAGATAGGTATCGGCACGGTCGCGGCCGATGGCGGCGAGCATGCGGTCGAGCAATTGCCCGCTCGTGCCGGCAAACAGCCGCCCGGCGGCAATATCATCGGCGGTCGGCATGTCGCCGAGCACCATGACGCGCGCTGCCGGGTTGCCGTCGGCAAACAGGGCTGGCCGCCCGCCGCTTTCGGTGACCAGGGCCGCGAGTGCGTCGAGTGTCGCGCATGCCGCAATGCGTGCGTGCAGCGCGCTGTCGTCGCGCACCGGTGCCGGTGCCGTGCGTGGGGCGCGGGCAGGGGGCGCCTGGGTCACGACATCTGGGGGCACGTCATCGGGGATGGGCGGCGCCTCGGCGAGCCACGTCGCAGTCGCATTGCCGACCAACGTGTCGACGCCTGCCTCCACCAGCCACGCCAACGCTGCCAATGCCGCCGCGGCTTCGCCGCCGGACAACGGGCCAGCTCCCGACAAAGTGGGTGATTGAGACATTGCGCGCCACTCTGCGGTGCCGGTGCCTCTGGTCAAGCGGCATTTGGCAACGTATCTGGTGAATCATTGCAATAGTGCGACGGCGCGAGCGCAAGTTCGCAGCATTGCCGTCCGAGGGGTGCAGGGAAGACTGACATGGCTGAAACACGTACCGACCGCGAATCAATGCCTTACGACGTGGTCATCGTCGGCGGTGGCCCCGCCGGACTGGCTGCGGCGATCCGCATCAAGCAGGCGGCGACCGAAAAGGGCGCGGAAATCAGCGTCTGCATCCTCGAAAAGGGCTCCGAAGTCGGCGCGCATATCCTGTCGGGCGCGGTGGTCGATCCGGTGGCGCTCGATGAATTGCTGCCGAACTGGCGCGAGCTCGACAGCCCGCTTACGGTGCCGGTCATCGAAAACCACCACTGGATCCTGACCGAGGACAAGCAGTACGACTTTCCGCACGGCCTGATGCCGCCGTTCATGAACAACAAGGGCTGCTACACCGTCAGCCTCGGCAATCTATGCCGCTGGCTCGCCGGACAGGCCGAAGCACTCGGTGTCGAGATTTTCCCCGGCTTTGCCGCCGCCGAAGTACTGTTCAACGATGACGGCTCGGTCAAGGGCGTCGCGACCGGCGACATGGGCGTCGCCAAGGACGGCAGCCACAAGGACAGCTTCACGCCGGGCCTCGAACTCCACGCCAAATACACTTTCTTCGCCGAAGGCGTGCGCGGCCACCTGTCGAAGCAACTCATCAAGCGCTTCGATCTGGCGAAGGACAGCCAGCCGCAGATCTACGGCATCGGCATCAAGGAACTCTGGGACATCGACCCCGAAAACCACGTCGCGGGCCGCGTCATCCACACGCAGGGCTGGCCGCTGAGCGATGCCAACGGCGGCGGTTTCCTGTATCATCAGGCGAACAACCAGGTGGCGCTGGGGTTCGTTACCTGGCTCAACTACCGCAACCCGTATCTTTCGCCGTTCGAGGAAATGCAGCGCTGGAAGACGCATCCGGCGATCAAGGCGGTGCTCAAGGGCGGCCGTCGCGTCAGCTACGGCGCGCGCGCCATCAACGACGGCGGCTGGCAGGCGGTTCCCAAGCTGAGCTTCCCCGGCGGCGCGCTGATCGGCTGCTCTGCAGGCTTCGTCAATGTGCCGCGCATCAAGGGCAGCCACACGGCGATGAAGACCGGCATGATGGCCGCAGATGCTGCCGTCGATGCCATCCTGTCACAACGCGCCGGCGACAGCCTGCACGCTTATCAGACGGCTTATGAAAACAGCTGGGTCTATTCGGAGCTGCGCGGCGTCCGCAACACGCTGCCGCTGGTCGAAAAGTTCGGCAATCTGGTCGGCACGGGACTCGCGGGCGTGACGATGTGGGCCGAGCATCTGGGCGTGCGCATGCCGTTCACGATGAAGACGCATCCCGACAACGAGTCGCTGTTCCGCAAGGATCACGTCTATCCGATCCAGTATCCCAAGCCCGACAATGTCTACAGCTTCGACCGGCTGACCAGCGTCTTCCTGTCGAATACCAATCATGAAGAAGACCAGCCCGTCCATCTGACGCTCAAGGACCCGACGGTGCCGATCGAGGTCAATCTGGCGTTGTATGACGAGCCGGCCCAGCGTTACTGCCCGGCGGGCGTCTATGAAATCGTCGGTCTGGAGGACAATAATCCGCGCCTGCAGATCAACGCGCAGAACTGCGTCCACTGCAAGACGTGCGACATCAAGGACCCGACGCAGAACATCAACTGGGTGGTGCCTGAGGGCGGCGGGGGGCCGAATTATCCGAATATGTGACGCGAGCGCGGCCAGCGCCTAAGACAAAATTTGCACTTCCAAATTTTGCCTTAGGCGCGGACTCGCGCCGCGTCCCGCCGGCGGGGCGGAGGCCACAGCCGACGAACCCGTCCGACGGCGTGGCTTTGCCACGACGCACTTACTTCTACTTCCTTCCTTCTTGTCTGCCTTTCAACCCACCCCCGCCGCGCGTGCCGCGCGAGTCGCCCCTCCCTTGAAAGGGAGGGGTTGTCAGACACGCTCGACATCGCGCCTCGACCCCGTCATTACTCGCAGCAAGCAGGGCGACCCAAGGACTACCACCGCACATGAACCGCGCGCTCGCGCCTTACGCGCTTCTGCTTCTGGCCACGCCGGCATTCGCAACGGTCAGCCCGCCGACCGACTCGGCGCTGCATGGCTATGTGCTCGGCCGCTATGCGTTCAGCTCCGATTCGCTGCCTGCAGCGTCGCAATATTATGAAGCTGCGCAGCGTCAGGACCCCAATGACCTGGCGCTGCGCCGCCGCAGTTTCGAATTGGCGATTGTCGCGGGCGATCAGGCGCACGCCACGGTGCTTGCCAAGCAACTCGCCGCCGCCGGGCAGAACGATGCCACGGTGGCGTTCGTGCGCATTGCCGACGCGGTAGGACGCAAGGACTGGAACGCCGTCGATGCCCTGCGCCCTGGGCTAGGCGACGCCGGCTACGCACAGGTGGCGTCGCCCATCATCGAGGCCTGGGCGCAGTTCGGCCGCGGCAACGTCGATGCGGCCTTGGCGCTGCTCAACACCGCGAAATACAGCGGCATCGCCAACAGCTATGTTGCCGAACAACGTGCCCACATGCTGGCGGCTGCCGAGCGCTGGGACGAAGCCGCTGATGCCTATCATGCGCTGCTCGCCGGTATCGGCAACGGCATCAACTGGCTGCGGGTCGGGGAGGCCGATGCGCTGCAGCAGGCCGGCAAGACGCAGGCGGCTGTGGACATGCTGGCATCGGCACCGGGCGATTTGCCTCTGGCAGCCGCGCGGGCGCGCTTCGAAGCCGGCAAGCGCATCGGCGCGCTGGCACCGACACCGGCCGCAGGCATCGCCTGGATGGCAGCGCGGCTCGCAGCCGACATGTCGCGCGACCGGCCGGTGCCGCTGGCGCTGACAATGGGGCGGGTCGGCACGTTCCTAGACCCGTCGCTCGATGCCGCATGGATGATTACCGGCGACATACTGGCGCGCGGCGGCAAGGGCGAGGCGGCGCTGGCGGCCTATGCGCATATCGGCCCCGCCGATCCGATGGCGCCGGTGGTTAATGTGCGGCGCGCGCAGGTCCTGCAAACGCTCGACCGCGACAAGGCTGCGGGCGATTTGCTGCTGGCCGCGACAGTGCAGCCGGGCGCCGGTATCGACGACTGGACGCGGCTTGGCGACTGGTATCGCGGCGAAGACCGGCTGACCGACGCCGTGACGGCGTATGACAAGGCGTTGTCGCTGGCAAAGCCGAAGGATCCGGCACTCTGGGCCTATTATTTCCAGCGCGGCAGCGCGCGCGAGCAGGTGGGTGATTGGGCCGGCGCCGAAAGCGACTTGCGCACGGCGCTCGAATTGGCCCCCAATGAACCGATCGTGCTCAATTATCTGGGGTATTCGTTGCTCGACCGTGGCCTGAAGCTCGCCGAAGCGCAGGCGCTGATCGAGCGCGCCGCGAAGTTCAAGCCCGACGACGCCTCGATCCTCGATTCGCTGGGCTGGGCCTATTTCCGGATCGGTCAGTATGAAAAGGCCGTGCCCGAACTTGAGCGGGCCGCAGCGGCACAACCCGGCGATCCGACGATCAACGAGCATCTCGGCGACGCCTATTGGCGTATCGGCCGCAAGCTCGAAGCACGCTACCGCTGGCGCGCCGCCCTTGAACTCGAGCCGACCGAGAAGCAAAAGGCGCTGCTGACGGCTAAGGTGGACTACGGACTGGATGTTGCGCTGGCCATGGTGCCAGCCGCGCCAAAGAAATAGCCCGATGCCCGTGCTGACCGAGTTCGCACCGGCGAAGCTGAACCTTGCCTTGCACGTGCGCGCGCGAAGCTCGGACGGCTACCACGACCTCGAATCAATTTTTGCCTTTGTCGACTTTGGCGACACGCTGCATCTGACCCCGGCCGACACATTGAGCCTGACAATCGACGGGCCATTCGCTGCGGCGCTGGTCGATGATGACAACCTCGTGCTGCGCGCGGTGCGGGCCTTGGCCGACGCCAGTGGCAAACCGGCGGCGGCTGCACTGCGGCTGGAAAAGCAAATTCCGGTGGCGGCGGGTCTGGGAGGTGGATCAGCCGACGCTGCTGCGGCGTTGCGGCTGCTGGCGCGTTGTTGGCAGCTTGATTGGCCGATGGCCCGGCTGGCCGAAATCGCGTCGGCGCTGGGTGCCGATGTTCCGGCGTGCCTGTACGGCAGTCTGCAATTCGGCACCGGCCGCGGCGACCGGCTGACGCCGATGCCGCGCCACGACCTTGCCGGCACACCGGTCTTGCTGGTCAACCCGCGCGTCGCGGTGGCGACCGGTTCGGTGTTCCGGGGGTGGGACGGCGTTGACCGCGGCGTGCTCGACCCTGCCGCACCGCTGGCAACGCTGCGCAACGATTTGGCAGCCCCCGCCATCGCGCTGGCACCGGTCATCGCCACGGTTGTTGCGGCACTTGAACAACAGTCCGGTGTAAGCTTGGTCCGCATGTCCGGATCGGGGGCAACGGTGTTCGCACTGTTCGAGTCGGATGCGACTCGCAGCCGTGCAACGCAGCGTCTTGCAGCGCAATTTCCGGGCTGGTGGCTGGCGGGTACAGCGTTGCGCTGATTTGCCGTGTGGCGCATTGTCACACTGCTAATAATATGAAAATAAATCGAAAATTTTGATTGGCAGCGCTGCGCGATAGCCAATCTTGTGCATTGCAGCAAAAAACTTCTGATTGGCACTCAGTTTTTCGTTGACGACATTCTGAGTCTCACTTAAAGCCAAACTCAGTTGTTCTGAGTAGCACTCAATACCAAGCCATCCTCCCCAGGATAAACAAGCAAACAGGAGACTGTCATGATCAATCGCTTCTTCCTCGTCGCCCCGATCGCCCTTGCTGTCAGCGCTGCCTTCGTCGGTGCCGCTGCTGGTCCGGCTGCGGCTGCGACCAACGACTATTGCGCCACCGCGCCGGCGCAGCTCCGCACGCTCAACGCGACCGCCCCGGCGACCGTACAGAGCAAGGTCAGCTACAACATCAACGCCGGCGTCCAGCTGTGCGAAGCCGGTGCTGACTTCGAAGCCAAGAAGAACTTCAGCAAGGCGAGCAAGCTGCTCGGTACCGACCTTGCCGCGCTTGGCACTGCGCCGGTCGGCGCCCAGGCTGCTGCCCAGTAAGGCAACAACCTGAATACAGATTACTCCCCTCG
>CALMPZ010000529.1 GCA_937871645.1 uncultured Polymorphobacter sp. | reverse complement strand
CAAGGCGCAGCAACCGGCCATCGGCCTCGGCGAGCACCGCATCGGCCTCAAGCCCCCACGGCACCTGCGACAATGTTCCGGTGAAGCTGTCCCCGGTCAGCCGGCCCTGCGTCGCACCAGCAATCGTCAGCCGGCCATCGAGCGAAAGCCCGCCCGCTGCGGCCAGCCGCCGTGCCAACATCACTTCGCCGAGCGGCAGCGCCACGGCATGCGCGCCGGCCAGCGCCAGCACCGCCGCCGCATCGCCCCAGTCACCGCCGAACCCGCCGTCCTCGATCGGCAGCAACAGGTCGGTCAGCCCGGCGGCTTCGACTTCGGCGATGTTGGTCGCATAATCATCGCCGAGCGCCGCAAACAGCCGCGCCGCAGTATCGACCACCATGTCACGATTGTCGCTCATCGCGTCTTGCTCATCTCAGGCCCAATCCGCGCGCTATGATACCGCGCAAAATCTCGCGCGTGCCGCCGCGCAGCGAGAAGCTGGGGGACACCATCAACAGTTGCGCCAATACCGCCGCAAGCTCGGGCGCACCCGCAGGATCGATTTCGGCGAGCGCCTGCACCGCCGGCGGCAGCGCCTGTTCGAAGCTGTTACCAAGGTCCTTGACCATCGCCGCCTCAAGCGCCGGATCCTCGCCGCCCGCGAGCTTCGCCGCAACCGCCCATGACATGCGGCGCAGCGTCCACAATTCGGCTGCGGTACGCCCGATCAGTGCGGCGACTGCCGCATCAGGCTCCGGCCCGGCCCAGCGCATCAGTTCGACGAACAGCGCGAAGCTCGACAGATAGCGTTCGGGGCCTGAGCGTTCGAGCGACAGTTCGGCGGTGACCTGCTTCCAGCCCTCGCCCTCCGCACCAATCAAGGCATCATGCGGCAGCATCACATCGTCGAAGAACACTTCGTTGAAGTCGTGCGTGCCGGTCAGGTCGATCACCGGCCGCACGGTGATGCCCGGCGTGTCCATCGTCACCAGCAACTGGCTCAGCCCGGCATTGCGCGTCGATTCGGGGTCGGTACGGACCAGCGCGATCATGATGTGGGCGCGGTGCGCGCCGCTGGTCCACAGCTTCTGGCCGTTGACGCGCCAGCCGTCCTTGGTGCGCTCGGCACGCGTCCGCACCGAGGCGAGGTCGGAACCCGCGCCGGGTTCGCTCATGCCGATGCAGGCGTACAGCTCGCCGCGCGCCATCGCCGGCAGCAACTTGAGTTTCTGTTCCTCGGTACCGTGGCGCAGCAGCAGCGGCCCGGTCTGGCGGTCGGCTATCCAATGCGCCGCGACCGGCGCGCCCGCCGCGAGCAACT
>CALMPZ010000528.1 GCA_937871645.1 uncultured Polymorphobacter sp. | reverse complement strand
AAGGTGCACAGCAGCAGCGCCAGCACCATGATCTGATAGGCGCTTACAGATAGCTAGGACTCGATACAGAGCGCGCCCTAGGGGCTCAGGAAGACCACCTCCAGCAGTGCGCGGTCGGGCCGCAGCGCCGCCAGCCAGAACGCGAAGCCGACATAGGCGAGGATGAGCAGCAGGCCCATCAGCGCCCGCGCTGCAGCCGCGCGCGGACGCCGTCGAGCGTCGCCTGCGGGTTCCCCAGGCGCCGCGCCAGCAGGTGCAGCCACGCCAGCACACCGTCGCCGAACCTCGGCGGCCGGCCCAGCGCCTTGGCGGCAATGCGCGCGACATCGACGCGCATGGCTTCGGCCAGCCGCCCGCTGCCGGTGATGGTGTCGCCGTACAGCCGGAACGCCCCGAGCCGGTCGGGGATGTTGACGATGCGCGCCCCCGCCAGCGCCATGTCGATCAGCAATTCGGCATCCCAGCAGGTGCGGTTGGCGGCGTTGAAGCCGCCGGCACGCGCAAACGCTGCGGCGCGAAAAAAGCAGCCCTGCTGGATGAAGGTCATCGCCCCGTGCCCATAGGCGGCGCGGCTGAAGCGACTCGACTGCGCGTGGCGGAGCTGGCGGTCATGGTCATCGATGATGACGCCGTTACCGAGCACGACATCGACCGCCGGATCGGCAAACGCCGCCGCGACGCGCGCCAGAGCCCCGGGCAGCAGCAGATCATCGGCGTTGATATAGCCGAAGATGTCACCGCGCGCCGCCGCAAAGCCCTTGTTGAGGCCGTCGGCGGGGCCGTTGTCGGGGTCGAGCAGCACGGTCGCGATGCGGTCGCCGTAGCCGGCGATGATGTCGCGGCTGCCATCGGTCGAGCCGGGATCGACGACGATATAGTCGAGCCCCGGATAGTCCTGCCCGACAATCGAGTCGATCGCCGCCGGCAGGAACCGCGCCTGGTTGAACGAAATCGTCACGATAGAAATCATCGGCGGCGGTCGTACCAAGGCGGCGGCATCGCTCAAGCCGCATCCTCGCGCACGAAGATGGCGTCGATCTGCAGCAGCCGGCCGCTCGCCGCATCGGCAAAGCCTTGCCACAGCGTCCATGGCGCGAAACCGGCGCTGCGCAGCCGCGCCATCATGGCCTCCGCGAGCAGCTGGTCCTGATACAGCGGGGTCAGCGACAGTTCGAGCTGGACGCCACGCGCCCGCGCCAGCGTTTCGGGGGCGCCGTCGAGCACTGCGCCTTCGAAGCCCTGCGTATCGATTTTCAGGAACAGCCGCGACGCCGGCTGCAACCAGGTGCCGGCGACGCTGTCGAGGCGGGCCAGCGGCACCGCTTCCTGTCCGGTATAGCGCGAATCGGGGGCGGCATCGCCGTGGCTGTCGAGCATCGCCAGCACCGAACTGCTGACCGAATTGCCCGCGACATTGATCATCACCTCGCCGTCTTCGGCGCCGATGGCACCGCGCGGCGCGACATGCCAGTTGCGGTCGCCGCTGCTCGCCGCCGTCAGCGCGGCGTGCGCGGCCGCCAGCGGCTCGAACGACACGATGGACCCGCCATAGCCGAGCTTGCGGACCAGCCCGCCATATTGGCCGATGTTGGCGCCGACATCGAACAGCACATCGATACGCTGGCGCTTGAGCACATTGGCAAGCTGCGCATCGGGCGAATAGGCCGGGTTATGC
>CALMPZ010000527.1 GCA_937871645.1 uncultured Polymorphobacter sp. | reverse complement strand
CGAGGCCGGGCTGCCGCCCTACGTCATCTTCCACGACAGCACACTGCGCGCGATGGCGGAGGTGCGGCCGACGACGCTGTCCGCACTCGGCGAAATCAGCGGCGTCGGCGCCCGCAAGCTCGAGGCCTATGGCGCGGCGTTCCTCGCGGTGCTGCGCGCCGGCTAGCAGCTGGCGATGGCGCCGCCGGCAATCGCGCCGAGCACGCCGCCGATAATCAGCCCGGCGGGGTCGCCCGGCACGTTGCTGACCGCGCTGCCGATCAAACCACCGGTGACTGCCCCCAGCGCCACGCCGGCGCCGGTGTTGCAGCCGTAGCCATAGCCGCCGCCATAGCCATAGGCATAAGGTGCCGCATAGGCGACGGGGGCGTAGCCGCCCCAATAGCCGCCGTAACCGCCATAGCCGATCGGCGCGGCATAGCCCCAGCCGGGAGCGCCATAGCCGTAGCCATACGCCGGATAGCCCCAGGCAGGGACGCCATAGCCATAGCCATAGCCATAGCCATAGCCATAGGCTGGATAGGCATAGGCGCGCGGTGGATAATAGCCGGCATTGCGATAGCCATAGCCGTAAGCGGGTTGAACATAGCCATAGCCGCCGCGGCCATAGCCTTGCTGGGAATAGCCCGGTCGACCATAGGCCTGCTGCGGATAGCCGGGCCGCCCGTAGCCTTGCTGGACATTGCCGGGGCGGCCGTAGCCTTGCTGCGCGGAGCCGGGGCGTCCGTAGTTGCTGTTCTGGACGTAGCCGCCGCCGTAGCCGGTTTGCCCGCCATAGCCCTGGCCGCGGTAGCCCTGTCCGCTACCGTTGGCGTTCTGATAGCCGCCTTGGCCCTGAGCGCGCTGACCGCCGCCGTACGATTGGCCACCGTAGCCCTGTCCGCCACCATAGCTGCGCCCGCCACTGTAGTTCTGGCCACCACTGTAGTTTTGGCCGCCGTGGCTACCGCCGTGCGGTGCGGCCAAAGTCGGCGTAGCCGCCAGTACGAATGTCGCGATCATCAACGCAGGTGTACGCATGTCCAGTTCCTTTCCGAACCAGTCCCATTCACAGCGAAACGCGGCTGTCGTGCAATACGCAATGTACGCAGAATCGGTTGAACATGCTCTGAATGAATTGTGGCGGGCTGCCGCGCTCGCTGCTCTCATACCCACCCCCGACCCCACCCTTGCAGGGAGGGGAGCAGGAAAGGAGGGGAGCAGAAATAGTCGGGTGCAGGCGTCACGCCTGCCCGCCGGAGGCTCTTGATCCGCCTACTTCTTGCGGCCGCGTTTGGGCGTGTTCTCCTCGAACAGCTGCGCGAGCTGTTCGATCAGCGTGCCGCCGAGCTGTTCGGCGTCCATGATGGTGACGGCGCGCTTGTAATAGCGTGTCACGTCATGGCCGATGCCGACCGCGATCAGCTCGACGTTCGAACGGCCCTCGATATAGCCAATGACCTGCCGCAGGTGGCGTTCGAGATAGTTGCCGGTGTTGACGCTGAGCGTTGAATCGTCGACCGGCGCGCCGTCCGAAATCACCATCAGGATGCGGCGGTCTTCGGGGCGGCCGAGCATGCGGTTGTGCGCCCAGAGCAGCGCCTCGCCGTCGATGTTCTCCTTGAGCAGCCCCTCGCGCATCATCAGCCCGAGGTTCTTGCGGGCGCGACGCCACGGCGCATCGGCCTGCTTGTAGACGATGTGGCGCAGGTCGTTGAGCCGGCCGGGCTTGACCGGGCGCCCGTCGGCCAGCCACTTTTCGCGCGCCGAGCCGCCCTTCCAGGCGCGTGTCGTGAAGCCGAGGATCTCGGTCTTGACGCCGCAGCGTTCGAGCGTCCGCGCCAGAATGTCGGCGCAGATTGCCGCAATCGAAATCGGCCGGCCGCGCATCGAGCCGCTGTTGTCGATGAGCAGCGTGACGACGGTGTCGCGGAATTTGGTGTCGCGTTCGACCTTGTAGCTCAGCGCATGCGTCGGGTTGGTGACGACGCGGCCAAGGCGCGCCGCATCGAGCTGGCCCTCCTCCTGATCGAAGTCCCAGGCGCGGTTCTGCTGTGCCAGCAGGCGGCGCTGCAGGCGGTTGGCGAGCTTGGTGACGGCACCCTGCAGATGCACGAGCTGCTGGTCGAGATAGCCGCGCAACCGCGTCAGCTCCTCGGCGTCGCACAGGTCTTCGGCGGCGACGATTTCGTCATAGGCGTTGGTATAGGCGTGATAATCGAAGTCGCGCGGCAGGTCGCCCATCATCGAATTGGGGCGCCACGGCACCATGCCCTCTTCGCCTTCTTCACCCATTTCGGAGTCGGCGGACATTTCGGTGTCCATCTCGACGTCGCGGGTGTCGGTGTCGTCGCCCTGCTCGGACGATTCTTCGGGGCGGGTTTCGGTCGAGCTGTCGGTGCCGGCCTCGCCTTCCTGATCGTCGCCCTGTTCGCCGTCCTGCTGTTCGTCGGGCTGGTCTTCCGATTCGCTGTCGTCGTCCTGGGGCTCGGCATCGGGATCGGTGCCGAGGCCGAGGTCGTTGAGCACGCGGCGCAGCACATGCGCGAACGCCGCCTGATCCTCGACATTGGCGGCGAGGTCGTCGAGGTCGGCGCCGGCGCGTTCCTCGATATCGCGGCGCACGAGATCGATTGCCGAGGCCGCGAGCGCCGGCGGCGGCGTGCCGGTCAGCCGTTCGCGCACGATCAGCCCCAGTGCCGTCGCCATCGGCACCTCGTCGGGGGTGCGGGCGCGCACGATGGGGTCGCCCTTGATGCGGTTTTCGGTCATGCGGTCGAGGTTGCGCGCCACACCGAGCATTTCGGCCGAGCCGATGGCTTCGATGCGCGCCTGCTCGACGGCGTTGAAAATGTCGCGCGGCAGCCCGGCTTCGGGCAGGTCGGCGGCGAACAGCTTGGGATCATGGTGGCGCTTGCGCAGCGCGAAGGCATCGGCCCAGCCGCGGACTTCGGCGACCTGGTCGGCGGGCAAGGCGCGCGCTGGTTGCGGCACACGCGCCTGATCGCCGAAGCACGACGGCTTGTCGGCGGTATAGGCGAGGTCGAACGCCGGATCAGCCCCAAGCGCGCGCATCGTCGCTGCGAGCGCCTGACGGAAATCTTCGAGGGGGTTTTCGGGATTGGTCATCGTGCACAACCTTTGCCGACAGTCCGTGCAATGCGCAAGGTGGACGGGCGCCCCGCGACATTATCGGAACCTCCTGGCCGCCCGCGTGTTCAACCGATGTTCACCACAGAAATCCGACTCTGCCACGAACGGACGGGTGCCACACTGCGGCACCATCGGCCCGAAGGAGATTTGCCATGTTGCGCGTACTCACCACCTGCCTGTCGCTGGCGCTGCTCGCCGCCCCGGTCGCGGCGTTTGCCGATGACCATGGCAAGGGCAACAACGGCAAGCATCACAACGGCAACCACAACGGCAAAAGCAACGGCAAGCACGATAACGGCAACCACTACCGCAATGGCGGCGACCGCCATGACGAGCGCCGCGACTATGGCGTCTATAATCGCTATGATGCGCAGCACTATGCTTGGCAGGGCTCGGCCGGCAATGGCTGGAAAAACTACCGCAACTACAGCTACAACCGCCCGGCACCGGGCCAGACGCGCTATTACGCCAACCAATATTATCGCGACGGTCGCTACTATCAGCCGCGCTATGTCGCCAGCAACGAACGCATCTACCGCGGGCAGGACAACCGCTATTATTGCCGCCGTTCGGACGGCACGACGGGCCTGATCATCGGCGGGCTGAGCGGCGGTTCGCTTGGCGCGGTGCTGGCGCCCGGCGGCTCGCAGACGCTTGGCGCGCTGCTCGGCGGCACGCTAGGCGCCGTCATCGGCAGCTCGATCGACAAGGCGCAGGTGACCTGCCGGTAACGCAACCCCCTCCCATTTTCAGGGAGGGGGCGGCATATTAGCGCCGCGTCTTGACTGCGACCGACTCGGGCAATTCCTCGCCGAACACCCGCTGGTAATATTCCGCCACGATGCTGCGTTCGGCTTCGTCGCACTTGTTGAGGAAGCTGACGCGGAACGCGAAGCCGAGATTCTTGAAAATCTCGGCATTCTGCGCCCAGGTCAGCACCGTGCGTGGGCTCATCACCGTCGAGATATCACCGGCGATGAAGCCCTGGCGCGTCATGTCGGCGACCTTGACCATGTTGGCGACCTGCTTGCGGCCGGCTTCGGTGTCGAGGCCCTTGACCTTGGCGACGACGATAGAGGTTTCGACCGGTGCCGCCAGATAGTTGAGCGTCGTGACGATGTTCCAGCGGTCCATCTGGCCCTGGTTGATCTGCTGCGTGCCGTGATACAGCCCCGACGTGTCGCCAAGCCCGATGGTGTTCGCGGTGGCGAACAGCCGGAAATACGGATTGGGGCGAATCACCCGGTTCTGGTCGAGCAAGGTCAGCTTGCCATCGGTTTCGAGCACGCGCTGGATGACGAACATCACGTCGGGGCGGCCGGCGTCATATTCGTCGAACACCAGGGCGGTGGGCGTCTGCAGCGCCCAGGGCAGCAGGCCTTCGCGGAATTCGGTGACCTGCTTGCCTTCGCGCAGCACGATCGCATCCTTGCCGATCAGGTCGATGCGGCTGATGTGGCTGTCGAGGTTGATGCGGATGCATGGCCACTTCAGTCGCGCCGCAACCTGTTCGATATGCGTCGATTTTCCGGTGCCGTGATAGCCCTGGATCATCACGCGGCGGTTGAACGCGAAGCCCGCAAGGATGGCGAGCGTCGTGTCGGGATCGAACACATAGGTCGGATCGACTTCGGGGACGCGTTCATCGGCGATGGTGAACGCCGGAATCTGCATGTCGATATCGATGCCGAAGACGCTGCGCGCATCGACCGTCGTGTCGGGCGCATTGAGCGCGGTATGGGTGTGCGGGCTGCTATCGGCAGAAAGGGCAGAACTGGCCACGGTGTTACGGCTCCTTGGGCGTGCGCGCGAAGGCGGGTAGGGACTTTAGGTGCGTATAGGCTTGCACGGCGTCCTGCAACTGTCGCTCGGTCGATCGGTCGCCGCCATTGCTGTCGGGGTGGTAGCGACGGACCAGCGCCTTATAGGCGCGGCTGAGTTCGGTTCGCGTGGCGGCGGGCGTCAGGACGAGCGTCTTGAGCGCCTTCAAATCGGCGTCTGCCAGCACATGACCGTTCGCCGTGCGCTTGGGCGCAGCCTCGCCGTAGCGGCCGCGCAAGGCGCCGAGCGGATCGTTGAAGCGCATCGTCGGATCATGCGCCGCGCGCTCCCAGCCGGCCAAAGGCGACTGCGCGGCGGCGATGTCGTCAGGGCTGAGGCCGTCGAAAAAATTATACTTGGCGTTGAATTCGCGGACATGGTCGAGGCACAGGAACTGCCAGCCGCCGACGTTGCCGGGTTCGCGATTCGATAAAGGCGCGCGGAATTCGCCCACTGCGGTGCAACCCGGCGCCGCACAGCGTTCGGGTTCGGGGCGTTCGACGCGGCCGTGGAAACGTGGCCGCCGTACTGGAGCTTCTTCCGACAAAATGCGCGGCCTTGGCTGGTGGTCCGCCTGTCCCTATACGAGGCGCAACGGCTTTGGGAGTGGTGAAGATGGCAACGATGGCAGAGCAGATCGAGGCCCGTATTGTCGCAGCGCTGCATCCCGCCAGCCTCGAGATCATCGACGACAGCCACCAGCATCGCGGTCACGCCGGCCACCGCGCCGGCGGCGAGAGCCATTTCACCGTCATCATCAAGGCTTCAGACGCGCTCGATGATGATCGCCGGCGCCATGCCGCCGGCGGCGCACATGGTGACCAGACCGCGCTTGAGGCCACGGCGTTCGAGTTCGTCGAGCACCGTGCCGATCAGGATCG
>CALMPZ010000526.1 GCA_937871645.1 uncultured Polymorphobacter sp. | reverse complement strand
CGGCATGACCGGCACCGCTTCGACCGAGGCGGCCGAATTCTACGACATCTACAAGCTCAACGTCGTCACCATCCCGACCAACCTGCCGGCGCAGCGCAAGGACGTTGACGACGAATTCTACAAGAACGCCGATGAAAAGTTCGGCGCCATCGTCAAGACCATCCGCGAATCGGCGGCGCGCGGCCAGCCGATCCTCGTCGGCACCGTGTCGATCGAAAAGTCCGAGCTGCTCAGCGAGTTCCTCAAGAAGGAAAACGTCCCGCACACCGTGCTCAACGCGCGCTTCCACGAACAGGAAGCGCATATCGTCGAACAGGCCGGCCGCCTTGGTGCCGTCACCATCGCCACCAACATGGCCGGCCGCGGTACCGACATCCAGCTCGGCGGCAACTTTGAAGCGCGCGTCATCCGTGAACTTGAAGGCGTCGAAGGCGCCGAACGCGAAGCGGCAATCGAACGTATCAAGGCCGAAGTTCAGGCCGAACGCGAAGCCGTGCGCGCGGTGGGCGGGCTCTATGTGCTCGGCACCGAACGCCACGAAAGCCGCCGTATCGACAACCAGCTGCGCGGCCGCTCGGGCCGTCAGGGCGATCCGGGGCTCAGCCGCTTCTACCTGAGCCTTGATGATGATTTGCTGCGCATCTTCGGCCAGCAGGGCATGCTGACGCGGATGATGAACAACGGCCTCGCCGAAGGCGAAGCCATCGTCCACCCGTGGATTTCAAAGGCCATCGAAACCGCGCAGAAAAAGGTCGAGGCCCGCAACTACGACGTCCGCAAGCAGCTGCTGCAGTACGACGACGTGATGAACGACCAGCGCAAGGTCATCTATGAACAGCGCGCCGACATCATGGATTCGGCAACCGTCGGCGATGTCGTCGTCGATATGCGCCACGAAACCATCAACACGCTGGTCGGCACGCATTGCCCGGCCAACGTCTATCCCGAACAATGGGATGTCGAAGGGCTGACCGCCGCTTGCGCCAACACGCTGGCGCTCGATGTGCCCGTCGCCGACTGGGTCAAGGAAGCCCAGATGGACGCCGAAACCGTCGTCGAACGGCTGATCGAACAGGCCGATGCCGCCGTCGCCGCCAAGGCCGCCGCGCTGCCGCCCGAAACCTGGATCCAGATCGAAAAGAACTTCCTGCTGCAGGCGCTCGACCACCACTGGAAAGAGCATCTGTCGACGCTCGACGCGCTGCGCCAGGTCATCCACCTGCGCGCCTATGCGCAAAAGACCCCGATCAACGAATACAAGCGCGAAGCCTTCGGGCTGTTCGAACGCATGCTCGTCCAGGTTCGCCAGGACGTGACGCGGATGATGTCGAACGCGCAGTTTTCGATGACGCCGCCAGCCTACGACGACCAGCCGCTGCCCGACTTCATCACCACCCACATCGACCCGTTCACCGGCCAGAACGACGCGTTCGGCTCGAATTTTGGCGGCTCACTCCCGGCAGGCAACCTCGCGATGGCGCAAGCCGCCGCGCTGGCAATCGCCGACGATTATGACGCCGAAACCGTGGCCGACTGGGTACGCACCACGTCGCGCAACGCCGAATGCCCGTGCGGGTCGGGGACGAAGTTCAAGCATTGCCATGGGACGATTGCTTAAGACGCCTGCGGCGGGCTGTAGGGCGTTAAGGGCCTCCGGCGGGCAGGCCTGAGGCCTGCACCCGATTGTTTGGTGGGGGATTTCAGAACGAATTCTGGCCTGCGGGGGGAACAAGGGCTGAATTGGTGGCGGCGAGTGAGTTCGGCGCTGCATTGCGCGTTGCCATGCATTCCGGATGTAGTTATGCCCGATGCATTAACTTTTTTTGCGGGGGCAAATTCACATGGCGCGGTCAAATCGGTTTGTTTGGACAATTTCAGTTGCGCTGGCAGTGCTTGCATCTCCCGCCATTGCTGCAACGAATATAATCGATTCGACCTATGGCATCGGCGCCGGCAGCTTTGAACTCGGGTCGTTTACCGCGCGCGGGCCCGAAAATTACAACAACTTCCAATCGCTATTGCCCACCGCCACCAATCTTACCGGTTGGACGATTGGCGGCGTGGGTGTGGACTGGCTTGCCGCGCCTTACTATGCGGCAAGTGACGGTGTTCACGCCGTCGACCTTGGTTACTATGACGCTGGCGCCGGAACGATCTCGACTTCAA
>CALMPZ010000525.1 GCA_937871645.1 uncultured Polymorphobacter sp. | reverse complement strand
CAGATTGCCAAGGACAACCCCAAGATCAAGTTCACCCAACTCTATACCAGCGTCGACTATACCAAGGATCAGTATAGATCGGCCATCATGGCGATGGTCGAGGGCGCGGTGCTTGCGGTTGTCGTGGTGTTCCTGTTCCTGCGTGACTGGCGCGCGACCGCGATTTCGGCAATGGCGATCCCGCTGTCGGCCATCCCGGCGTTCTTCTTCATGGATCTGATGGGCTTTTCGCTCAACCAGCTCAGCCTGCTGGCGTTGAGCCTGGTCGCGGGTGTGCTTGTCGATGACGCAATCGTCGAAATCGAAAACATCGTGCGCCACATGCGCATGGGCAAAACGCCGTATCAGGCGGCGATGGAAGCCGCTGACGAAATCGGCCTCGCCGTCGTCGCGACGACCATGGCGATCGTCGCGGTGTTCCTGCCGGTGGCGTTGATGCCCGGCATCAGCGGGCAATTCTTCAAGAACTTCGGCGGTACCGTCGTCGTGTCGGTGCTGCTCAGCCTTGCCGTCGCGCGCTTGATCACGCCGATGCTCGCGGCGCATTTCCTCAAGGACCACGGCGAGGCGGCACACGGCGACAGCGCCTGGATCCGCTGGTACATGAAGCTGCTGAACTGGACGCTCGCCAATCGCTGGAAAACGATGGGTTTTGGCGCGCTGGCGCTCGTGGCGACGGTCATCGGCTATGCGACGCTGCCGGTGACTTTCCAGCCGTCGACCGATACCGACTATAGCCAGGTGCGCATCGAATTGCCGCCGGGTACGACGCTGGCGCAGAACGAAGCCGTTGCCGAAAAGGTCTCGGCCATCTTGCGCGCGTCGCCGAGCGTCGCGGCCGCATTTGCCGACGTCAACATCGGTGAATCGAACATCTATGTGACGCTGCGCAAGGACCGGCCGACCACAAGTGTCGAGTTCGAGCGCGCGATGTCGCCAAAATTGCAGGAAATTGCCGACGCGCGTGTCACCTTCCAGTCGCAAAACGGCGGTGGCCCCGGTGGCCGCGAAATGTCGACGATGCTGGCCGGTGACGATCCGGTCAAGCTCGAGACGGCCGCACTTGCCGTCGTCAAGGAAATGAAGACGCTGCCGGGGCTGCGCCAACCGCGCATCGAAGGCGATCTGCAACGCCCTGAAATCACCATCAAGCCGCGCTTCGACCTCGCTGCCGAACTTGGCGTGACGACGGCGGCGCTGAGTCAGACGATCCGTATCGCGACGATCGGCGACATCGACCAGAATGTCGCGAAATTCTCGCTGTCGGACCGCCAGATCCCGATCCGCGTATCGCTGAGCGAAGAATCGCGACGGACGCTGTCGACGATCGAAAACCTGCCGGTACCGACCGCCAACGGCAAGTCGGTGCCGCTCAAGGTCGTCGCCGATATCGGCTTCGGCGCCGGTGCCACCGAACTGCGACGCTACAACCAGCAGCGCCGCGTCGTCATTGGCGCCGACCTCGCGCCGGGGCTGGTTTCGGGCGATGTTCAGCCGCAGATCGATGCGCTGCCGTCGCTCAAGAACCTTCCGGAGGGTGTCGAAGTCGTCAAGCTCGGCCAGCAGAAGTGGCAGGCCGAGCTGTTCGTCAACTTCATGGTGGCCGTCGTCGCCGGCGTGCTGCTGGTGTTCGCGGTGCTGGTGCTGCTGTACCGCCGCGTGCTGCCACCGTTCGTCAACATGGGCTCGCTTTTGCTGGCGCCGCTCGGCGGGGCCATCGCGCTGCACCTGACCGGCAACGCGGTGTCGATGCCGGTGTTCATCGGCATCCTGATGCTGCTCGGCATTGTCGCCAAGAACTCGATTCTGCTCGTCGACATGGCGATCGAGGAAATGAGCAAGGGCGTCGAACGCACCGAAGCCATCCTCGAAGCCGGGCACAAGCGCGTCCAGCCGATTGTCATGACCACCGTCGCGATGGTCGCGGGCATGATGCCGATTGCATTGTCGCTGGGTGGTGATGGCAGCTGGCGGGCGCCGATGGGGATTACCGTCATTGGCGGGCTGATCGTTTCGACGGCGTTGACGCTGCTGATCGTGCCGGCCAGTTTCAGCCTCGCGGTCGGTGTCGAAAACTGGCTCGGGCCGCGCCTGCGCCGCATACTTACCAATGGCGGCGCCGATTCGTCCGAGCCGGTGGCGTCCAAGCCCGCACCCGCCGAGTGACACGCCACGCCCCGGGGTTGCCGCGCTTCCCCGGAGCAGGCATGTAACCAGCAATGGCACTGACGCCCTTCCGCTATCCCGAAACGCCGTTCCTGCGCATGCGGCTGTTTGCGACGCTGTTGCTGGTGTTCATGGCGGGCGTATTCCTGGTCGCCAGCCACTTTGCCGACGCGCATCCGGCGGTCCCCTATCTGCGGGCCTTTGCCGAAGCCTCGATGGTCGGCGGCATCGCCGACTG
>CALMPZ010000524.1 GCA_937871645.1 uncultured Polymorphobacter sp. | reverse complement strand
ACCACTATCCGGCTTCGCGTCAAGGCCGGACAAGCGCCGCTTCACGCCGGTATCGGCGACCATCAGCCAGACCCGATTGACCATGGACCTGGTCCTGATCTTGATCTGACCCAGCAGCGGCCTGCCCGCAGCGTCACGCTGTCCCAACGCCGGTGCGGGAATTGGCAGCGCACTGCGCGCTGCCGCAACAAGGTCGAGCAAGGCCGAGTCGAATGCTGCAGCATCAACCCGTGACAGCAACCGACACGGTGCCAGATCCAGATCGACCCGCGCATTGCGGCCACACAGGACGTTGATCGTGCCGGCCAAATCCCGCACGCGCTGGTTGATGTCGATCACCTCCGGCCGCTTGACCAGGCTGGCGCCGGACAGATCCGGCAGCACCCGCCCTACCGACGCCCGCTTCGACGCTGACGGGACAAGGTGCAGCGCTGACCTGGCGCCAATGCCCGATCCCATGCCGCTGACATCGCCCATCAGTGCACCCAATCATGTGGTTTGCGTGCAGCGTGCCGGTCGCGTCCCGGCGGCGGAGGTGTTGGGTCGGGCGCCTGCCAGCGCGCCTCGAACCGGCTGATATAGTCGCGGGTATGCGGGACGGCGCGGCGCTCGCGCGTCAGTTGCAGTTGGAACACCATCAACCCACGATTCTGGAAACCGGCCTCGGATGCCGCCAGATAATATTCCCACATCCGACAAAATCGCTCTCCCATCAGATCGCGTGCCGCTTCGCGGTTCTTCTGAAACCTGTCCCACCAGCGCTGGAGCGTCAGATTGTAATGGCCATGGAGAATTTCGATGTCGGTCAGCCACAACCCCGCACGTTCGATAGCCGGCAGGACTTGCGACAGCGTCGGAATGTGCCCACCCGGAAAGATGTAGCGATTGATCCAGGGATCGGAACCGGTGGTGACATTGGCGTGCCCGATCGAATGGACGACGGCGATACCATCGACTTCGAGCAGACTGGCAATCTTGCGGAAATAGGCATCGAAGTGCCGAGTGCCGACATGCTCCAGCATCCCGACCGACACAATGCGATCATAGCGTCCGTTGACGTCGCGGTAGTCGCACAGTTCAAATCGCGCGCGGTTTTCGACGCCGAGCAAGCGGGCCCGTCGCTTGGCAGCGCCGAGCTGCTCGGCTGACAAGGTGATACCGTCGACACGCGCGCCGGCGTCAACCGCCAGCGTTGTCGCCAGTGCGCCCCAGCCGCACCCGATATCGAGCACGCGGTCATCGGGCTTGATCAGCAGCTTCGCAGCCAGATGCCGGATCCTTGCCAGCTGCGCGACCTCAATGGTTTCGCACCCAGTGGGAAAATAGGCACACGAGTAGATGCGATCCGTATCGAGAAACAGGTCGTACAGCTCCGGTGGCAGATCATAATGGTGCCCGACGTTGCGGCGCGATGCGATGCGGTTATTGGTGCCGGACCACAGGCGCTGCAGTTTCCGCAGGTAATTCATGAGCCGCGGCAAGGGCTTTTGGTAAAGCAGCTCGAGATTGGCCGTGGCGAGGAGCAGAAGATCGCGAATCGTGCCGCTCTCGATCTTGATGCGCCCATCCATATAGGCCTCGCCCATGACCATGGCCGGGTCGAGGGCTATGCGTATCGGCAAGTCGCGGTCGCGCAGGCGCAATGTCACGTGCAAGCCGCTTGCGGCGTCGCCGAAACGCGCGGTGCCACCGTCGGCATCGATGACAGTCAACCGACCGTTTCGAATCAGGTCGGGAAGTACCCAGCCCAAAACTGGCAGCCGCGCCGGACGCCCTGCTTGCCCGTGCATTGCTACGGCCTTTCGACAGGTAAGCGCACGGCGATTCCTGATGCGCGAAACGTGCAAACACCAACGATCTGGTCGAGCATTGCCCGGTGCGGCGTTGATGCGAAGCCTGCCGGAATCTCAACCGAGGAACCCGTCTTGGTTCGCCGAGGGCTAGCGCCCTCTCCGAAGCTTTGGCTCGAATGCATCACGCCCTCCGCTCACCTGTTTAGATGTTTCATCATAGAATTAATGTTTTGGAAACATATAAACAACGACCAAGCAGTCGAGTACGTAGATTCCCTGAGCGGACTGAAATATCGCAGCGACGCAGAGGCCATGCGGCAGTGCTGCCGGCTGGCCCGCTGGTGTACGCCGCCGCTGGCCGGTGTACAGGCCGGCCTTCGGCGCCGCATCAGCCGGTCGAATCTTCAGCCCTGCTTGCGGCCGCCGCCGAAGGTCGCGAGCAATGCCGGACCGACCCCGAGGATGACCGGGAACACCGTCGTGAAGCTTTCGCCTGCCATCAGCGCCAGTCCGGCAAGCAGGATGATGGCACCGGGCAACACGATCGCCAGCGGCAGCGCCGCCTTGTCCCAGCTGCTCTTGCCCTGTTCCATGCGCCACATCGCCATCGCTTCGGGGCGTTCGGCCTGGCGCACAAACGCCGCGAAGCTGGCGTTGATCAGCCGCGGTTCGGGGTCAAGCACGACCAGCCCGCGGCGGATCAGCGAGCGTAGTGCCAGCGCGGCGCTGATGTTGACGACGCGGCCGCGCGCCAGATTGTCGAGGATGACGCGCTCGGCGCGCGACGACGCCACCCACAGATGCTGGTAATGTTCGATCAGCGTGCCGCGCAGATAGTCGATCGCCGCCTCGCGCGTTGCTGGCCGCACCGATTGCGCCCATTCCCACACCGGCCGCGCATAGAGCCGGCCATATTGGACGACACTGATCGGATAGGTCACCGAAAACAGCTTCTTCCACGTTGCCGCGCTCGGCACGCGGCGCGGATCGATCAACGAGTTGAGCACGACTTCGGGCAGGTAATGCGCCTCGCGCACCAGCTGGATGATGCCGTCCGCGAGGCTTTCGCCGGCGTGCGTGGTGCCGGCGGTGTAGGCGAGCTGCTTGCGGCAGCGCCGTTCGACGCGGGCGTTCCAGATGAACTTCGCCGTCGGCCGGAACACCACCGTGGTGAAATCCTCGAACAGCCGGCTCCAGCGCAATTGCTGCTGGCGCGAAATCAGCGGCACGTCGGGATGCGCCGCCGATTCGCTCTGTTCGCGTTCATAGGCCTGCAGCACGCGGTCGAGCGGCGACAAGTCGGTCAGCACGACGATACGCCCTTCGGCGATGCCGCTGTCCGACCGGCGCTGGCGGTCGATGAGCAGCGACATGTTTTCGAGCATCGCCAGCGCCGCCTCGACCAACGCCGCGTCGCGCAGTGCGATCTCGAGCCCGATGACGACGACCGTGCCGC
>CALMPZ010000523.1 GCA_937871645.1 uncultured Polymorphobacter sp. | reverse complement strand
TCGATCCGATCGTTGCCCGCATCCG
This sequence comes from uncultured Polymorphobacter sp., assembly GCA_937871645.1. GTDB lineage: Bacteria > Pseudomonadota > Alphaproteobacteria > Sphingomonadales > Sphingomonadaceae > Polymorphobacter_A. Next base: position 2,298 of record CALMPZ010000523.1, on the reverse strand, counting down.
CGAACAAGGGCTGAAGGCGACCAAGCTGCACACCGACGATACCCCGGTGCCGGTGCTCGATCCCGGCCGTGGACGCACCGCCACCGGCAGGCTCTGGGTCGATGCCGTCAACGATCGCGCCTCGGGCACCGCCACCCCGCCGCTGCTCTGGTACGAGTTCACAACCGATCGCGCCGCCGCCATCTACTCCGTGATCGAGACCTGCAAGGCCAACGGGGTCGACCCGCAGACCTGCATCGCCGACGTCACCGCCAAGATCGCCGGCAACTGGCCGGCATTGCGCTGGGACGAACTCATGCCGTGGAACTGGAAAGCCGACGCTGGTCCGCAGGTCGCTCAAGCTGCCTGACGGCGGCCTTCAGCCACGCTTACAAATGGTCCGCAAATGGTCCATTGCTATCTCGAAGTCGAAATGCTTCATTGGGTAAATCATTGAAATCACTAGGTCGGTCGGGTGGCGTGCCTCGTTTACACCGAGAGGGTCGGCGGTTCGAGCCCGTCATCGCCAACCATTATCCCGAGCCGCGCTGCCGGCTCAGCGCAGCACCGCTTCGAGCGCCCCCGGCATCGTGTCGCTGACCAGCTTGCCCGACCGGATGGCGGTGACGAAGGCCGCATAGTCGCGTTCGACCTGATCGGCATAGGCTTCGGCATAATCGCCGATGGCTTCGTCAAAGGCGTCGCTTTTGCCGAGATAGCCGGCGATCTGCGCGGCATCGCCGGCCTTGTCGTGCGCGCGCGCCAGCCCCATGCCGCACAGCTTGGCATAGGCGCGCATCATCGACGGTGATTGCGTTTCGACCACCGCCGCGACCTTCATGTCGCGGAGCTGGCGTACATAGAAATCGCGCCCGCCCGCCGAGCCCGTCGCCCAGCCGAGGAAGATGTCGCTCGCCGCCTGCATCAGGCGCTGGCCGAGCACGATGCGGTGGCCGTTATGTCCGGCAAGCGCCCCGGCGCGTGCCGACTTGGGCACATAGGGCTCAAGCACCGAGGGCCGCGCCTCCTTGATTTGCAGGAACAGCGGATCATCCGGGTCGGCAAGCATGAGCACGATGAAGCAGCGCGTCCCGACGCTGCCGACGCCGACCACCTTGAGCGCCAGATCAACGAAATGGTAGCGATCGTAAAGCATCTGCCGCTCTTCGGGCAGTGTCTCGCGGTAGTCGGCGAGGAACTTTGTAATCACCTCGAGCGTCACTTCGCGGTCATCGGGATGGTAGATGAGTGGCGGCTCGTCGACGATATGCACCTTGCCGCCGTCACTGCTGACCAGCTTGGCGAAGACATTTTCGTGCGTGCGCTGCTGCGCTGCGGCTTCGAGCTCCTCGATGCGGCCGACAGCTTCGGCATCGTCGCCGGCAATCGTCTTGATGTCGGCGAACGAAATGCGCGAATACCAGGCTTCGAGCACTCCGGCATCGACCCGCTCAAGCATCGACTCGCGATAGGCCCGCACCATCCGCACCGCAATCCGGCGGGCATCGGCGGCCTTGAAGCCGCGCCAGCGCGCCGCGACAATGAAGCTGGCGGCCAGCCGCTTGATGTCCCATTCGAACGGCGCCGGCAGCGTTTCGTCGAAGTCGTTGATGTCGAAGGTCAGGTTGCGTTCGGGCGTGGCGAAACCGCCGAAGTTCATCAGGTGGCAATCGCCGCAGGCCTGAACGATGATGCCGCTGTGCGGGGTGCCCGCCAAGTCATGCGCCTGCACGCCGGCGGTGCCGCGGAAGAAGGCGAACGCCGATTGCGACATGCGGCCATGGCGCACCGGCACCAGATTTTCGAGCCGGTCGCGGTTCTGCTCCTTGATCAGCTTGATGACATCACGGCCGGCGTCGGTGCCGATGATGACCTTGGCGTGCGCCTCGCGCGGGCATTTGTTGCGCAGCAGCTTGCCGGCAGCCCGGCGTTCACCCTTGGTCCGAATCCTGGCTGACGGTGTTTTCGATTTCGCCATGACACCACACTCCCGCAATGAATTGCGGAAAAGTTAACCGCAGGCGCGCGGCAAACTCAATAGGTAGCACTACGTGGTACGCTTGGGGGCGCGGCGCCTACAAATCCACCGGCACCCCCGGCAGCAACTTCGATGTCCGGATCGTCAGCGACGTCTTGACGCTCGCGACATTGGGCGCCGGCGTCAGCGACGTCGTCAAAAACCGCTGGAACTCCTGCAGGTCGTGCGCTGCGACCTTCAGGATAAAGTCGATCTCGCCGTTGAGCATGTGGCATTCGCGGACCTGCGGCAGCGCTGCGACATGCTCCTCGAACGCCCTCAGGTCGGCTTCGGCCTGGCTC
>CALMPZ010000522.1 GCA_937871645.1 uncultured Polymorphobacter sp. | reverse complement strand
GTCCGCAACCAACAATTGGGTGCAGGCCTCAGGCCTGCCCGCCGGAGGCCCTTTGGATCTAGTCGCCCCCGAACCCACGCCGCAACCGCGCAGCTTCGCCGCACGGCACTGGCGCGAATTGGCTGTGGTGCTGGTGCTGTTGTTGGTCGCGATGCTGGCATGGCTGATCGTCACTGCACCGCTTGGGCGGGCGTTGGAGCCACTCAAGGAACCGTCGCTGGTGCTGCTGTCGGCGGACGGCAAGCCGATCGCGCGACGCGGTGATTACAAGGAGGCACCCGTCGATGTCGCCAAGCTGCCGGCCTATGTGCCCGCTGCGCTGATCGCCATCGAGGACCGGCGCTTCTACAGCCATCTCGGCGTCGATCCGCAGGGCATCGCGCGCGCCATGGTGCGCAACACCCAGGCCGGCGGCGTCGCGCAGGGCGGCTCGACGATCACCCAGCAGCTGGCGAAGACCAGCTTCCTCAGCTCGTCGCGCTCCATCAAGCGCAAGCTGCAGGAAGTCATCATCGCGCTGTGGCTCGAAGCGCGGCTGAGCAAGGAAGAAATCCTCAGCCGCTATCTGTCGAGCGTCTATTACGGCGACGGCGCCTATGGCATCCGCGCCGCCGCACGGACGTTCTTCGACACGACGCCCGAGGAGCTGACGCTCGGCCAGGCGGCGATGCTCGCGGGGATGGTGCAGGCGCCGTCGCGCCTCGCCCCGAGCCGTCATATCGAGGACGCGCAGGCGCGTGCCGATCTGGTGCTCGCGGCGATGGTCGAAACCGGCGCGCTGACGCAGGCCAAGGCCGACAGCGCCAAGCCGGCACGCTACACGCCGGGGCGCAAGCCGCTGCCGACGGGGTCGTACTTTGCCGACTGGGTGCTGCCGCAGGCGCGCGCGACGCTGGACGAGGGCGCCTACGGCGACACGCGCATCACCACGACGCTCGATACCCGCATGCAAAAAGCCGCCGAGCGCGCCGTTGCCGATACGCTGGCGGGGCTCAAGGGCGCCAATGTCACGCAGGCGGCACTGGTGGCGATGCGCCCCGACGGCCGCGTCGTCGCGATGGTCGGCGGCTCGAACTACAAGGACACGGTGTTCAATCGCGCGACGCAGGCGATGCGCCAGCCGGGGTCGAGCTTCAAGCTGTTCGTCTATCTGACCGCGCTCGACGAAGGCGCGACACCGTCGACGACGATGATCGACGAACCCATCACCATCGGCGACTGGTCGCCCAAGAACGACGAAGGCAAGTATCGCGGCAAGATCAGCCTGGCGACCGCATTCGCTGCCTCAAGCAATGTGGTCGCGGTGCAACTCGGCCAGCAAGTCGGCACCCCTGCGGTCATCGCGCAGGCGCGCAAGCTTGGCGTCACGCCCTATCTGACCGATCAGCCGAGCCTGGCGCTCGGCACCTCGGCAGTGCCGCTGATCGAAATGACCGCCGCCTATGCCGCGGTTGCCGCCGACCATTATCCGATTGTCGCGACGGGGCTGGCAAAGCCGGTACCGAACGTCAAACCGATGGACTGGCCGGCGCGCAAGCCGATGATGCAGTTGCTGCAATCGGCGGTGCGCAACGGCACCGGCAACGCCGCCAAGCTCGGCATTCCGACCTATGGCAAGACCGGCACGACGCAAAACCACCGCGACGCGCTGTTCATCGGCTTTGCCGGGGATCTGGTCGTCGGCGTCTGGGTCGGCAATGACGACAACAGCCCGATGAGCAACGCAGTGGTTGGCGGCAGTGTGCCCGCCAAGCTGTTCAAGCGCTTCATGGTTGCGGCGCGCAGTGTCGACAAGCCGGCGCCGCGCCGCCCCAAGCCGCAACCGAGCCTCGATGCGGTGGTCGAGGAAGCGCTGGCGTCCGACGAAACCGTCACCGAAGCGCCCGCGCCTGAAGTGGCTGAACCCGCCCCCGAAGCCCCGGCCCCGGCCCCGACAACTGAGCCGGCGCCCGAAGCCGGGCCGACGCCGCAATCGACTCAGCCGTCGACCGATTGACTCTCCCCACCCCGCTCATCTCGAGCCCTTCGACGCCGCCTTCGGCGTCGCTCTGGATAAACTACGTCGAGGGACGGGCTGACGGCTGGGCGTGTCCCTCGACTTCGCTCGGGATGA
>CALMPZ010000521.1 GCA_937871645.1 uncultured Polymorphobacter sp. | reverse complement strand
CCTCAGGCCTGCCCGCCGGAGGCCCTTGAACTTCGGCCTTACTTCCCCTTGAAATCCGCCGTGCGCTTTTCGAGAAACGCCAGCATGCCTTCGCGCGCGTCGGCCGAGCGCAGCAGCGGCAGCAGCTGCAGGAATACGTGGTGGACATGGTCGTGGAAGGTTTCGTTCAGCCCCATGCGCATCATCCGCTTCGACGCCTGCACCGCGAGCGGGGCGTTGCCGGCGATTTCCTCGGCGAGGGCGCGGGCGCGGGCCGGCAGTTCGGCGGCATCGACGAGTTCGCTGACGAGGCCGAGGCGCAGCGCTTCTTCGGCATCGAGCGTGCGGCCGGTGAAGATGAGCTCGGCGGCCTTCGACCAGCCGAGCAGCTTCGGCAACAGCCAGGTGCCGCCTGATTCGGGCAGGATGCCGCGCTTGACGAAGGCGGCCGACAGCTTGGCGCCGCGCGCCATCAGGCGGATGTCGGCGATCAGCGCCATGTCGAGGCCGTAGCCTGCGGCCGAGCCGTTGAGTGCGGCGATGAGCGGCTTTTCGAGGTTGAACATCACCGTCGGCGGGGTGGCCTTCAGGTCGAGGTTCGACGGGTTCGAGCTGGCGTTGGCGACGCCGCCTTCGCCCTTGGTGGCCGAGGTCAGGTCGAGCCCGGCGCAGAAGGCGCGACCGGTGCCGGTCAGCACGATGACGCGCACGGCGGGGTCATTGTCGGCCTTCAGCATCAGTTCGGTGATTTCGCCGAGCATGGTGTGGCTGATGGTGTTCATCCGCTCGGGGCAGTTGAGCGTGATCGTCGCGACATGGTTGGCGACGGCGTAGAGCACTTCGGCGGGGTTGGCGGCCGTATTGGCGGCGACTGCGGCTTGTGACATTTGAAATCTCCCAGGGATTGCTTGGCTATGGTTGCGTGTCGATGGACGGGTCTGCGCCCGCTGAATCTCAGGCTTTCGCCCAGTATTTGTCCTTGAGCAGCCGCTTGTACAGCTTGCCCGTATCGTGACGCGGCAGTTCGGGCAGGAAGTCGATGGTTTTGGGGCATTTGACGTGGCTCAGCTTGCTGCGCACGAACGCCAGCAATTCGGCCTCGAGTTCGGGGCCGGCGTCGGCCCAGTTGTGCGGCTGGACGACGGCCTTGACGGCTTCGCCCATGACTTCGTCGGGCACGCCAAACACCGCGACATCGGCGACCTTCGGGTGCATCGTCAGGACGTTTTCAGCTTCCTGCGGGTAGATGTTCACGCCGCCCGAAATGATCATGTAGGCGACGCGATCGGTGAGGAAGAGGTAGCCGTCGGCATCGACATAGCCGATGTCGCCGAACGTCGCGCCGTGTTCGGTGATCGTCGCGGCGGTCTTTTCGGGGTCGTTGTGATACGAAAACTCCGGCCCGCCGGCGAAGAAGATGCGGCCCGGCACGCCCGGCGGCAGCTCCTTGTTGTCGTCACCCAGGATGCGGATCGTGCCGAGGATCGCCTTGCCGACCGAGCCCGGCCGTTCAAGCCATTCCTTCGGACCGATCGAGGTGAAGCCAGCGCCTTCGGTGGCCGAGTAATATTCGTGGATTTTCGGGCCCCACCACGCCAGCATCGCCTGCTTGACGTCGACCGGGCAGGGCGCGGCGGCGTGGATCGCGGCTTCGAGCGACGACAGGTCGTACTTGTTGCGGACGTCGTCGGGCAGCTTGAGCATGCGCACGAACATCGTCGGCACCAGCTGGCTGTGGGTGATGCGGAACTTCTCGATGTTGGCGAGATAGGCTTCGGGGTCGAACTTTTCCATGACCACGACGGTGCCGCCATAACGATGCACCGACATGCAATAACGCAGCGGTGCGGCGTGATAGAGCGGGGCGGGCGACAGATAGACCATGCCGGGTCGGAAGCCGTAGAGCATCGCCACCATGCCGGTCAGCGCCTCGCCGTCCTCAAGCTTGCCTTCGGGCAGCGCGCCGCGCACGCCCTTGGGGCGGCCGGTGGTGCCGCTCGAATAGAGCATGTCGCGGCCGCAGGATTCGTCGGCGATGCGGGTCGTCGGCTGTTCGGCGACGGCGGTTTCGTAAGGTTCGTAGCCCGCGATGGCACCGCCGAGCGCGTAGCGCGCCGTGACCACCGGCAGGTTCGCCGCAACTGCGGCCAATGACGCGCCGGCGAAAATGACCGAAGCGCCCGAGTCGCTGACGATATAGCCGGCTTCCTCGGCGGTCAGCTTGGTCGCCATCGCGACATAAACCAGCCCGGCGCGCTGCGCGCCCCAGCAGATCGCCAGATATTCGAGGTTGTTTTCCATGAACACGACGATGGTATCGCCGCGCTTCAGCCCGTTGCTGCGCAGCAGGTGCGCGACCTGGTTCGAGCGCGCTTCAAGTTCGCCATAGGTCATGGTATCGCCGCTGCCCGCCATGATCGTGGCGATGCGGTCGGGATGGCTGGCGGCGTGGACGAACGGATGCATCTTTACTCCCCGGGTTGGATTCTTGTTTGTCGTGACAAGCGCCCCAGCCCGCGGTCGAGCGCGATGACGGCGAGCGCCAGCACCACGAACAGCGCGAACAGCAGCACGATGTTGCGCGTTACCGTTGCCCCGTCGAGCTTGGTCAGGTCAAGAAAAGGATAGGCATATTTGCCGGTGAGCGCGCCGCGTGCCATCGCAAAGCCGAGATAGCCGGCGGGGAACCCCAGCCACGCCAGCGCCTGTCCGGCACGCAGCCCGCCGTGCGGCACCAGCGCCAGCCAGAACAGCGGCACCGCCAGCGGCGTCACCGTATGCAGCAGCGTATCGCCGAGCTTGTGCAGCCCGACCGGGTGCCACTGCGACGCGAGGATGAGGTTGTACACCGCGCCGACGATGATGATGTAGACGCTGAGTGCCGCAACCGTGCCGCGCCGCGACAGCCAGCCGGCATCGAGGCCATGGCGGGCAATCGCCGTCATGACCAGCGCTACCAAGACGTTCGACCAGATGGTGAAATAGCCGAACAGGCCGATCAGGCCCGGCAGCCCGCCATTGCCGGTCATCGGCGCCAGCGTCGACAGTGCCGATTGCAGCCCGACCGCGCCCCAGGCGGTCACCGCGATTGCCAGCGCGGCGGCGCGCATCTTGTCCATCGATCACTCCCCGGTTTGCGATGTTTTTCTTTCCCTAGCACGCTGCTGACCGCTGACAAGCGCGCCGGGCATTGCCGCGCGCCGCGCAATATCGCATCAGACGCCATTGCCCGCAGTCCCGGAACCGCTGCCTTGCCCGAACCGCCCGCCGCATCCGGCCCAGACTCTTTGCGCGGGGGCGTTATCCTGCTCCACGGTCATGGTCGTACCGGCCTTTCAATGCGGCCACTGGCATCGGCGCTGCGGGCGGCGGGGTTTGCGACGTTGACGCCGTCGTATGGGTTGCGGCGCACGATGCCCGAAATCATCGACTATCTGCGGCCGCGCATTGCGGCGTTTGCGGACGCGCACGATGGCCCGCTGCATGTCGTCACGCACTCGCTTGGCGGGCTGGTGGCGCGCGCGTTGCTGACGCGGCACCGGCCGGCGCGGCTCGGGCGTGTCGTCATGCTGGCGCCGCCCAATGCCGGCAGCCCGCTCGCCGATGCGCTGCACCGCTACGGGCTGGGCAACATTGTGCTTGGGCCGGTCGGTGATTTCCTGCGCACGCGGCGGACGCGTGCTGCCGAGGCCGCGCTGGGGGCGGTCAACTACGACCTCGGCATCATTGCCGGTGACCGCATGCTGCTGCCGGCGCTGACGCGGGCCTTCATGCCCGACGCCGGCGACGGCAAGGTCGCGGTCGCCGCCACGCAGGTCGCGGGCATGGTCGACCATATCGTGCTGCCCGTCGCGCACACTTTCATGGTGCGCGACCCCCGCGTCATCGCGCAGACTCTGGCCTATCTGGCGACCGGTGCGTTCGACCGTTGAGCTGCCAGAACCGTTTGCAGCCGGGCAGGGTAATCCTCGGGGAAGATCCAGTATTCCGCGCCCGACGGTGCCTCTCCCGGCGCCAAGCCGCGCTCGGCCGGCGGCAGGCCCAGCAGCAGCGTCAGCAGCACGTCGCTGCTCGCCCAGGGGTCGTCATACCAGAAGGTGTGCGCGCGTTCGGAAATGCCGCTCATCGCGGCGGGGCGGACATTGAGCAGGTCGAGGCCCTGCGTGCGGTTGGCCTCCAACAGAAAGCGCGTCGCATTGGGGCTGAGTTCGGCAAAGTCGGGGCGCCCGGCGCGCGAGGCACGGTTGATCAGTTGCGACAGCCGCAGCGCCGAGTCGTTGAGGTTGGCCGCCACGGTGACGCGCGTCGCCACCCCGGCATAGTCGCGCAAATCATCGACAAAGCCGCGTGTGTCGGCGTCGGGGGCGGCGTGATAGGCCTCGCCGAGCCGCGGGTCCGGCGCCCCGGCGACGCGCGACTTGCGGCCGACCAGCGCCAGCCCGTCGCTGCCGACCATGCCGCCGGCGCTATAGGTCAGCACGTCGATCTCGCGTGCCTTGGTGTGCACCGCCAGCAGCTCGATCAGCTTGGCCAGCTGCGGCGCCGCGCCGAACGCCGTCTGGACATCGCGCGGATAGCGCAGGAAATTTTCCGCCGTCGGCCAGGCGAACAGCAACACCACCGAGTTTTGCCCGGTGAAGTGTCGCAGTTGCGCCGCCTGTCCCGCCGCACGTTCGACGGTGGCGTTGGCGCCGTGGACGTAGATGATGATGTCCTTGTCGGCCGAGCGTTCGATCGCGGCGTTGACCAGTCCGAGCCAGGCGCGCGCACCCGGCGATAGCGGCTCGCCTTCGGCCAATGTCGCCAGCTCTGCCATCGTCTCCAAGTTGAGGTGCGGGCGGCGATCATCACCGGCACCCGTCGACAGCGCGTAGATTTGTTCCCACGTCGTCTGATCGCCGCCGATACGGATCTGCGACACGCCGAGCTGCAGGTCGCGCCCCGGCACCACCGCATACAGCCGGTTGGTGCGCGGCCCGACCGGCAGGCGGTTGGTGGCATAGAACAGCTCGATGGTGTTGCTGCGCGCCAGTGCGGGGTTCGCAGTGAAGGCGTTGGGGCCGCCATCGAGAAACAGCTTGGGCGTCGGCATCAACCGCATCGGCGGCTGGTGGAACGACATCGCGATGATGACCGCGACGATGATGAACAGGGCAATGAAGATGATCCGGCGCATGGCTTTCCATAGCGCGGGTGCGGCGGATTGCACACGCTCTTCCCATCGCGGTCACTCCCGCCTAACCTGCCCGCAAAAATCCGGGGAGTTCCACGCCATGCCGACCACGCACATCCGCACCTGCCATTTGTGCGAAGCCAATTGCGGCCTGCTCATCACCACCGAGGGCCGCACCGTGCTGAGCATCAAGGGCGACCCCGACAACGTCCTGAGCCGCGGCCATATCTGCCCCAAGGCTACCGCCATCACCGACTTGCAGGACGACCCCGACCGGCTGCGCCATCCCGTAAAGCGCGTCGGCGACCAGTGGCAGGAAATCAGCTGGGAAACTGCGTTCGCCGAAATCGCCGCCAAGGCCGCAGCGGTGCTGGGCGAGGGCGGTGCCGCCAGTGTCTATGTCGGCAACCCGACCGCGCATAATTATTCGGTCGGCGGCATGATCGGGCACCTCAAGCGCGCCGTGAATGCCCGCACCAATTTCTCGGCCTCGACGGTCGACCAGATCCCGCACCAGCTCGTCCAGATGTGGATGTACGGCCACAACGGGCTGTTCCCCGTCGCCGACATCGACAACACGCAAACCATGCTCATCCTCGGCGCCAATCCGCTGGCATCGAACGGCAGCGTCTGGACCGCGCCCGACGTGAAGAAGCGCATCGAGGCGCTGCAGGCACGCGGCGGCAAGCTGATCGTTGTCGATCCGCGCCGCACCGAAACCGCCAAAATCGCCGACGAACACTTGTTTATACGCCCCGGCAGCGATTCCGCGCTGCTGATCGGCTTGCTGCTGGCGCTCTACGAGGCCGGGCTGGTCAACCCACGCGCCGCCGCCGCCTTGCTCGATGCGCGCTGGGATACCGCCTGGGCCGCGCTGCGCCGCTTCGACATTGCGACGTGTGCCGCCGCCTGCGGCATCGACGAAGCCACTATCCGCGAGATTGCCGCGCGGCTGGGCGGCGGCGAACCCGCCGCGGTCTATGGCCGCATGGGCGTGTCGGTCACCAGCTTCGGCAGCCTCAACCACTGGCTGATCCAGCTGCTCAACATCGCCAGCGGCAATTTCGACCGCGTCGGCGGCGTCATGTTCAACCAGCCCGCCGCCGATATCGTCGCAACTGCCGGCGCCGGCAGCTACGGCCGTTTCCACTCGCGCGTCTCGGGCCACCCCGAAGTGCTGTCGGAATTCCCGGTGGTGGCGTTCGCCGAGGAAATCCTCACGCCCGGCGCCGGCCAGATCGACATGCTGTTCGTCGTCGCCGGCAACCCGGTGCTGTCGACGCCCGACGGCACCAACCTCGACCGCGCGCTCGAACGCCTCAAGCTGATGGTATCGGTCGACATGTATGTGACGGCCACCAGCCGCCACGCGCACTACATCCTGCCGCCGTGCGGCCCGCTGGAGAAGGACCACTACCCGACCTTCCTCGCGCCGATCATGGTGCGCAACTTCGCCGCCTACACGCCGGCGGTGTTCGAGCAGACGCCGGGCACCAAGTCCGACTGGGAAATCCTGGCGGAAATGTCGCGTGCCATCAGCCAGGCGCGTGGTGAGCCAGCGCCCAACATCATGCACCCGCGCGAAGCGCTCGACCGGCTGCTGCAGCGCTCCCCGCGCGGTCTCAGCCTCGCCGACATCGAAAAGTATAAGCACGGCCTCGACCTCGGGCCGCTGCAACCGACCGGCGACACCAAGCTGGCGACCCCCGACAAGAAGATCGACGCCGCGCCGTCGCTGCTGCTCGCCGACCTCGACCGCTTTGCCGAATGGCTCGCGGCGCTGCCACCTATCGGCGGCGACACGCTACTGCTGTTCGGCCGCCGCAACGTGCGCTCGAACAACAGCTGGATGGCCAACAGCCGCCGCCTCGCCAAGGGCCCGGCGCGCTGCGTGCTGATGATCAACCCCGCCGATGCACACCCACGCGGTCTCGAAACCGGGCAGCTCGTCGATATCGAATCGCGCGTCGGCAAGGTGCAAGTGGCGTGCGACATAAGCGACGATGTCATGCCCGGCACCGTGTCATTGCCGCACGGCTACGGCCATGATCGCCCCGGCATCCGGCTGCGCGTCGCCGCTGAACGCCCTGGCGTCAGCTACAATGACCTGTCGGATCCGCTGCTGATCGACCCGGTTTCGGGCAATGCGGCGCTGACCGGCGTGCCGGTAACCATCAGCGCGGTCGCGTCAATGGTTGCCGCAGAGTGAGTGAGCGGCTATGGAGCGCCGCATCCACACATCAAAGCGAGACCCATGGGCTTCAAACTTCCCGATCATAAAGACCGCGCTGCCGTTGCCGCCAAAGCCCGCGCCGCCGCCCTCGAAAAGTTCAAGACCGCACCCGAACCCACGCCCGAGGAACTCGCTGCCCGCGCCGAGCGCGCCGCAGCCGCCGAAGAAAAGCGCCTCGCCGCGATCGCCGCATCGGCCGCCAAGCGCGAAGCCCAGCGCCAGGCCGTGCTCGATGCGCGTGCCGCCAAGGAAGCCGCCAAGCTCGAAGAGTTGAACCGCATCATCCTCAGCGAGGAAGAAGAACTCGCCGCCAAAAAGGCCGAGCGCGATGCGCGCTACGCCGCCCGCAAGGCCGCGAAGTCGACCGCCAAGGCCGTCAAGAAAGCCAAGCGCACCTGACCTGCCAACCCCTCCCTTTCAAGGGAGGGGCGACTCGGGCGCAGCCCGGCGGGGGTGGGTGCCTCTTTTTGCGCCTCACCTGCCAGCGCAATACCCCCACTTCACCTTGACCCTTGCCCTACCGCACCGCTAAACGCGCACTCGTTGTTTTTGCACCTGCGAACAGGGAAATTGCGTGGCCAATTCGTCATCCTTCCAGGGCCTGATCCTGACGCTGCAGAATTACTGGGCGGCGCAGGGCTGCGTGGTATTGCAGCCCTATGATGTCGAAGTCGGCGCCGGCACCTTTCACCCCGCCACGGTGCTGCGCGCACTCGGGCCGGAGCCGTGGAAGGCCGCCTATGTGCAGCCGTCGCGCCGCCCGTCGGATGGCCGCTACGGCGAAAACCCCAACCGCCTGCAGCACTACTATCAGTTTCAGGTCATCCTGAAGCCGTCGCCTGC
>CALMPZ010000520.1 GCA_937871645.1 uncultured Polymorphobacter sp. | reverse complement strand
CGGCGCGGCGTGGTGGATGGACGGGGAGAGCGAGAGCCCGACGCCGGTGCGCGGCGATGCGCACCGGCAGGCTCCACCAAGTTCCTCCCCAAGGAAAACCAACTGGCCGGGCATCGATATGCCCGGCCATTTTTTTGCCCGCCACAAGTCGCCAGCGCTTTCCACTGACGTGCCGCAACGACTTATGCTATACGTGCGACGTAGCCTTGGGAGAGCATTATGACCCGTCTTGGCCTCGCCGTCGCAACCGCATTGTTGCTTGCCGGCACTGCTTCCGCGCAAACCCCCGCCAACGTCGCTGCCGCTGTCGCCAGCCCACAACGCCCCGCCAGCGACACCGCGCGCGATGCGACGCGCAAACCCGATGTCATGCTCGATTTCGCGCGGGTCAAACCCGGCGACCGCGTTGCCGACCTGATCCCCGGCCATGGCTATTTCACCCGGCTGTTCGCGGTGGCGGTTAAACCCGGCGGCAGCGTCGTCGCGATCGTGCCGCCCGAAGCCGCCAAGCGCGATGCCGAAGGCGCGGCAATGATCGCCGCGATTGCGGCTGATCCGGCCTACGGCAATGTCAGCGTCGTCGACGGCGTCGGCAATCACGCGCTCGGCAAGGTTGATGTGTTCTGGACCGCGCAGAATTACCACGACCTGCACAATTCATTGTCGGTCGATCAGGTCATCGAAGTCAACGAGTCGATCTACAAGCTCGTCAAGCCCGGCGGCTATTACGTCATCGTCGACCATGCCGCACAGGCCGGCAGCGGGCTTAGCGCCGCCAACGCGCTGCACCGCATCGACCCCGAAAAGGTCAAGGCCGAAGTCGAAGCCGCCGGCTTCCTCCTCGACGGCGAAAGCGGCGCGCTCGCCAACGCGGCCGACCCGCACACCGCCAACGTCTTCGACGCATCGATCCGCGGCAAGACCGACCAGTTCATGCTGCGGTTCAGGAAGCCGAAGTAAAGGGCCTCCGGCGGGCAGGCCTGAGGCCTGCACCCGATTGTTGTGCGCTCTTCAATGGGTGCAGGCCGCCATTTTGGACAAGAACTGGCCTGCCCGCCGGAGGCTCTATTCTGCCGCCTGCGCTTGTTCCTGCTCCCACGCCGCACGAATGACATCGGCGGTGTCGCGGCTGCCGTCGGGGGTCCAGCCCGGCGGACCGGCGACGTACATCCAGCGCGCTTTCCAGCTCGGCGCGTTCCAGACGTCCTTGGCGATGCCGACCCATTCATGGGTGGCGGTCCATAGCGGGTTGAACGTCGGCAGGTTCTTGACGATGCCGTAGCGCACCGGCTCGTCGTCATGTTCGGGCTCATAGGTGCCGAGCCAGCGGTCCCAGACGATGAACACCCCGGCGTAGTTGCGGTCCAAGTAGCGCGGGTTGGTGCCATGGTGGACGCGGTGGTGCGACGGTGTGTTGAGCACCGATTCCAGCCCCCACGGCAGCCGCTTGACGACTTCGGTGTGGATCCAGAACTGATAGACGAGGTTGAGCGCGGCGCAGAAGAACACCAGCGATGGCGGGAACCCGATCAGGAACAGCGGCAAGCGGAAGATGAAGCCGAGGCTGATGAATCCCGTCCAGGTCTGCCGCAGTGCCGTCGACAGGTTATAGTGCTGGCTCGAGTGGTGGATGACATGGCTCGCCCAGAACCAGCGGATGCGGTGCGCGGTGCGGTGGAAGACGTAATAGGCAAAGTCATCGAGGACGAAGCACAGCACGCCGCTCCACCAGGCAATCGGAATGTCGAACAGGCGGTGTTGCCAGAACCAGAACGCCAGCCCCGCGACGATGCCGGCACTGAGCAGGCCGGCGAGCGTGCTGCCCATGCCCATCGTCAGTGACGTCGCGCTGTCGCGCCAGTCATAGGCACCGCGCGCGCCGCGTTTGACCGCCACCATCTCGATGATGATGAGCAGGATGAAGAACGGCACGGCGATCTGGACGGGATCGGGAAACTTCATGACTTGGCCTCCAGCCGCGCCGCCCAGCCGGCAGCGTCGTTCGCCAGCTGCAATTGCACCGGCGCGAACAGGGGTTCGTCGAGCGCGACGGTCAGCGTGTCGCCGCTGCGCGTCACGCGCGCGCCATTGGCGACACGGACAATCCAGCGGTCGCCGTGCGGGCGCACCAGCGCGACACGGCCGTCACGGCCAGCCACCAGCGCGGCGCGGGCAT
>CALMPZ010000519.1 GCA_937871645.1 uncultured Polymorphobacter sp. | reverse complement strand
CGCCACGCCGCCGGCGCGCGCCGCCAGGCTGCCGACGGTATGGACGGCAACGATGTCGGTCATCGTGCGGCGGCACCGGTGAGCTGCGGCGGCGCGAACTGCGGCGGCGGCGCGCCGCTGCGCTGTCGGTTGGCGACTGCGCACAAGGCCCCGAGCGCGCCCGCGACATGGTAGAATTCGGCAATGAACTGCCCGCTGGCAAAGAAAATGACGATCGTCACGGTGGCCATCGACATGATCGGCGCCAGCACCGGCAACCGGCGCACCGCCACGGCAGCGTCGATCAGCAGCACCAGATACCACAGCAGGAACAGCCCGAGCCCGATGAAGCCGATTTCCGAAATCAGCCGCAGATACTGCGTCTTGGCGGTGAACACCCCGCCGAGCGCATACCATTGGAATTCGGGATCGATGTAGCGCTGCGCATAAAGATGCGCGTTGCCCAGGCCCACACCGGCAATCGAATCGAGCGGATGCGCCTGGAAATAGCTGATGATCGCCAGATCGAAATCTTCGACCGCGCCGCTGGCATCGATACGTTCGATGGTGCGCTGCGCCAGCAAGTCGAAGATCGGAAAGCCGCTGGCTTCGATCGCCGCCGCCGCCAGCCCGAACGGCAACATCACCGCCCCGAGCATCAGCGCGATGCGCGGCCCCGAAACGCGCAGCCGCACGCCGAACAGCCGCGCCAGCGGGAATTGCACGATGCTGCCGATCGACCAGATCAGCACCGCCGACGTCGACAGCGTCGCAATGGTCGACACCGCCAGAAACAGCCACAGCGCGACCAGTTTGCGCCGCGGCACCGCCGTCGAAATCGCCCCCACGGCCTGGATGATCAGCATCGCATAGACCAGCGCGCCGCCGAGCGTCCGCGGTTCGCCGGCAAACGAGTTCATCCGGAAAACATTGATCTTGCCGAACTGCACCACACCTTCGCGCAGCGTCGACTGGCCACCAACCCAAGTGTTGAAGAAGTCGACCGGCATCGGGTTGGTGCCGGTGCCGACCCAGACGACGAGCTGCAGCCAGCCGATGACCGCCAGCAGCAGCGCCGACAGCACATAGGTGCGCGCCATCGCGGCAATCGCGTCGGTGCTGCGCACCCACAGCAGCACCAGCAACATCGGGCTCATCGAAAACGTGTACATTGCCATCTGGATGATGGCGCGCGTCGTCGGGCCGCGCAGGCCGGCCGTCTTGAGCGCCACATCGGGCACCCGCGCCACCTGCAGCAACGAAGTCAGCAGCGCCCACAGCAGCAGCAGCGCCAGCAACCGCCCCGCCGCCATCGGCACCCCCGTCCAGCCCGGCTGCAGCGACCGCGCAAAGGTGCACAGCAGCAGCGCCAGCACCATGATCTGATAGGCGCTTACAGATAGCCCGAAGTCGGTATAGAGCGCGCCCCAGGGGATCAGGAAGACCATCCCC
>CALMPZ010000518.1 GCA_937871645.1 uncultured Polymorphobacter sp. | reverse complement strand
GACTGGATCATCGCCTATACCGACAAGGAGCTCGGCGAGACGCCGGGCGAGCAATTCACCGACATGATCAGCCCGCCGCTGTTCCTGATCATCTCGATCATCATCGCGCACGGCATCGGCCTCGCGCTCGGTGCGCGGTTGCAAGCCAGCGACAGCGAGTCGCTGCGCGCGATAACCGGCAATGTCGAAAACCTGCTGGCGTTTCGTGCGCTGTTCTTCGCGATCTTCCCGCTGGCGATGGCGGCGGGGCTGCTCCACACGCGCGGCCAGCCGATCGACCGCGACACGCTGCGCAGCCCGTTTTACCTGCAATGCTATCTCGCCGCGCCGTTCGCCATCATGGTCGGCACCGCGGCATCGTTCTTTGCAGTGCCCGGCGTCACGCACCACCGCATCGGCGGCGCGCTGCTGGCGGTTGCGCTGGTGTGGTTCGTTACCGTGCAGACGCGCTGGTTCTTCCATCAGATCAAACCGGGCTGGTGGACGGCGTTCGGGCTGGCGCTGCGCTATCTCGGGCTGGCGTTGCTGTTGATCGTGCTGATCGGCACCGTGCTGCTCGTCGTTTGACCGCTGCGCTTGCCCCCTCGTGCTGCTTGCTGCCATAGCATGGACAAAACCTTGGAGGAGCCACCGATGACCGAAGCCTATGAGCCGCCCAAAGTCTGGACCTGGAACAAGGAAAGCGGTGGGCGTTTCGCAGCGATCAACCGCCCCATTGCCGGCCCGACGCACGACAAGGAACTGCCCGTCGGCAAGCACCCGCTGCAGCTCTACTCGCTGGGCACGCCCAACGGCGTCAAGGTCACGGTGCTGCTCGAGGAGCTGCTCGCCGCCGGCCACGCAGATGCCGAATATGACGCCTGGCTGATCAACATCGGCAGCGGCGATCAGTTCGGTAGCGACTATGTCGCTGCCAACCCTAATTCGAAAATCCCGGTGCTCGTCGACCACAGCGGCGCAAAGCCGCAGCGCGTGTTCGAATCGGGCGCCATATTGCTCTATCTGGCCGAAAAGTTCGGCGCCTTCCTGCCCAGGGACACGGCCAAGCGCACCGAAGCTTTGTCATGGCTGTTCTGGCAGATGGGCGCGACGCCCTACCTCGGCGGCGGCTTCGGGCATTTCTACGCCTATGCGCCGTTCAAGATCGAATATGCCATCGACCGTTTCGCGATGGAGGTGAAGCGCCAGCTCGACGTGCT
>CALMPZ010000517.1 GCA_937871645.1 uncultured Polymorphobacter sp. | reverse complement strand
CCGCCATAGCCGCCGTAGCCGCCATAATGCGTGACGTAGTGGCCGCCGTTCCACGCCGCACCGATCGCCGCGCCCCAGATCAGCCCGGCCGCCAGCGCCGCGCCGGGGGCATAGGGATAGTAATAGGACGGATAACCGTAACCGTAATAGCCCCAGGTCGAATAGCCGCCGTACACCATGATCGTCGTCGGGTTGTATTGCGGCACATAGATGACCTGCGGGTCGGCCGGGGCAATGGTGATGATGTCCTGGTCCATCGCGACGACCTGCTTGGCGTCGGATTTCAAGTTGCCCGCCGCATAGACCTTGCGGCGATACGATTGCACCGCGGCGAGCACATTCTCCTGATCCGCGACCACCGCATCACCCAGCGCCTGCATCCAGTCGAGGTCGGCGTTCATCGCCTGTATCACGGTCGGATAGTTGAGCAGCGACTTGACCGATGCGTCCCAGCTATCCTTGATCGGCAACTTGGGATCCTTGGTGCGCTTGTCGAGATAGCGCGCGGCCTCGACGACCTGCAGCGGAAACGTCGACGCCGGCAGGATGATCGCAATCAGGTCGTCGGGATACAGCGCAATGCGCGCGACCAGCGTTTCATTCGTCGTGGGCGCGACGACTTCAGCAGGGCTCGCCGCTACCGCCGGCGCCGGCGTCGCGGCCAGCCCGGGACAGGCGGCGAACAGCAGCAACGAGAGCGCTGCCGGAACGCCGTAGCCGGAATGTCGTGTTGCCCTGCCCAACTGCTTCATGTGCAAATCCCGTCGGTTGTTTTTATCCACCGCCCACTCGAACCGTATGCAACTTGCGTTGTATCCCAGGCGCCGGTTCGCGTCGATAATGGTAATTCCCTAACTTTCCGCCTTAAGGGTAAGACAAATTGAAGATTGCCCGTCGTAAATAGGGCGCTTGGCAACGACATTGAGCGGGCCGATGGCTTCAGCCGGGGGACGTGGCCGGCGCGAACTTCGGCATATCCAGCACCGTAGCTCAGCCATCATCATCGGGCGCGCCGGCAGTCTTCCGTCGCAAGGCCGGCTCGATCTCCTCGATATCATCGAACAGCATGTCCTTGCCGATACTTTGCAACACGCCGGCGGCGCGCAACAGCCGCCGCACCTCGGTATGCAATTCGGCAAAACCCAGCGTGACGCCGCATGCGGCAAGGTCGGTGCGCAACCTGCCAAACATCTCGGCCGCGGTACTGTCGACATGCGGGGTGGTGCTGGCGTCGAGGACGAACCAGCGCGCGTCCTTTGGCGCCTGCCTGGCAATGGCTTCGAGTCGCTCCCTGATGCTGTCGGCATTGTAGAACACGACGCTGCCCTCGACGCTGACCAGCGTCAGCCCCGGCACCGGGCGGGCATCGGCATGGCGATGCAGCTTGTAGAAGCCGTCGCGCCCCGGGATACGGCCATACAGCGCCTCGCGCGGGGTCATGCTCTTGATCACGAGATAGGCGAGCGTCGCGAACAGCGCGACGACGACGCCGTTGAGCACGCCGAAGCTGATCGTGCCGGTCGCGGTGATGATGGCGAAGCCGAACTCCATCCGGCTGATCTTCCACAGTTGCCGCAGCGCCGGAATGTCGATCAGGCTGATCGCCGCCGATACCAGGATGGCGCCGAGTGCCGGGATCGGCAGCAGCGCCAGCGCGCCGCCCAGGAACAGCAATGTCGCCGCCAGCGCCGCCGCGGCAACCAGCCCCGCGACCTGCGACGTGCCGCCCGACGACAGGTTGATCGCGGTGCGCGAATCCGATGCGGTAATCGGAAAACCCCCGAACAGCCCGTTGACGATATTCGCCGCGCCGAAGCCGACAAGTTCGCGGTCGGGATCGACGTCCTCCCCAGCGACGGCGCCGAAGCTGCGCGCCGTGACGATGCCCGCGGCGAAACTGACCAAGAACAGCCCGCCCGAATCGAGCACCAGCGCCTTGAACGGCAGCGCGTGGAACGCCGGCATCGACAGCGTCGGCAGCGTGTTGGGCACCGTCCCGACCACCGCGATGCCGAGCTTGTCGAACCCGAACAGCGCCGACAGCACGATCGACACGACAACGACGACGACCGGCCCCGGATAGCGCGTGCCGCGCAACACCTGCAGCAGCACGAACATGGCGACCGCCAGCAGCAGCGACAGCCAGTTGATTTCGGCCCAGCGTGCGACGACTTCGAACAGCGGCGGCAATATGCGTTCGGCGTGGAGCTTGACGCCGGTGACGCGCCCGATCTGGCCGGCGAGGATCGACAGCGACGTCCCCGCCATGAAGCCGACGAGGATCGGCCGCGACAGGAAGTTCGCAACGACACCGAAATGCGCCAGCCGCGCCGCGAGGCAGAACAGCCCGACCATGACGGCGATTGCCGAAGCCGCGAGCACGCGGTCGCCGGGAATGGTCAGCGATGTCAGCGTTGCCGACAGCATCATCATCGTCGCCGCGTCGGGGCCGACCATCAGCCTGCGTGACGGCCCGAACACCGCATAGGCGACCAGCGGCACGATGCTCGAATAGATGCCGACGACCGGCGGCAGGCCGGCAATCGCCGGATAGGCGATGGCGCTCGGCAATGCGACGGCAGCGACCGCCAGCCCGGCCGGCACATCCTGCCGCAGCACGGCGTTGCGCAGCCCGTTGCCGAACAGGCCCGGCCTCATTGTCACGAAGCCGGACGGCGGGCGGCGGGCGCAGCGACGCCCATTCCGGGTACCAGCGGTTCCAATCGGGGCATCGGCACGTCCTCCGCAGCTGTCGATTTCGCCAGCCGTTCCACCTGTCGCATCGCTATCCCGCCTTCGGTTCGAGCCAAATACGGAAATCTACTTATTGTAACATTTTTTTAATATATTTATTCCTTCAATTAACTGTTCAGATATTTCCGCGGAATCGGGGAGGATGGCATGCACATCGGCAAATGTGGCGATCAGCGGGTGGGCATTGCAAATGGCGTCCTGCCGCTGCGCTGGCGGAGCGCCAATGATGCCGACGGCGCACCGCGTTCATGCCATGCCGCAATCCGCGATTTGCACCCGACGCAGTTCACCGTCGGCTTCCGTGAAATCGAGCGCAAGCGACTGCAGTTTCGCGCGGCCCGCGGCCAGGCCCGCGCACAACTCCTCGCACGCCTGACCATCCCGGTTATCGTCGGGCCGCTCGGCCGGCACTATGTCGTCGATCGCCATCACTGGCTGCGGGCGCTGGCGGCCGAGGGCGTCCACAGCGTCGAGATCACGGTCATCGCCGATTTGCACCGACTCGGCCACCGGGCATTCTGGGCCGAGCTCGATCGACGCGGCTGGTGCCATCCGCATGACGCGGACGGCGCGCGCCGCGACCCTGCCGAGATTCCGGCGACGATATTCTGGCTGCGCGACGATCCGTTTCGCAGCCTGGCCAGCGCGCTGCGCCGCGTCACCGGCGCTGTCAAGCCAGCTTCGCTGTTCAGCGAATTCAGACTCGCCAATGCGCTGCGCAGCCAGCTGCCGGCGAGCACTGCCGCGGCCATGGACTGGTCGTCGCTGCGGCGCGTCGAGGCCTCGTTCGTCGACGTCGACCTGTCGAAGCGCCATGCCGACCTGCTGTTTGCGGTGCAGATGGG
>CALMPZ010000516.1 GCA_937871645.1 uncultured Polymorphobacter sp. | reverse complement strand
CGTGCGGCAGGATGCGCCGCAGCGCCGTGTGATCCTCTCCGAGCGCAGCAACTTTCCGACCGACCTCTACATCGCCGAGGCGCTGGCGCGCGAGCGCGGCTTCGAGCTGGAGCTGGCCGATGCCGACGAGGCTGAGGCGTGCGCTCAGCGCCAGGTCGTGCACCCGGGCGTAGCTGCTCTGCGCCTGCCACAGCTCGCGCTCGGCCGCGGTCTCGGTGATCGCCGGCAGCGGCAGCGGAAACCAACGCCTGGCAGTACACCATCACGCCCTATCTTTACATGACCAGCATGTCGGGGACGACGACGTTCGGGCCGTTCAGGGCGCCGACCGACCTCAGTTTCGGCGACGTGCTTGACCATCTGAGCTTTGCCGCGATGGGCAATTTCAACGCGCAGAATGACAAATGGGCGGTCAATGTCGATCTGATGTACGCCAAGCTTGGCGCCACCGGCCCGAAGAAGGATTTGTTCAACGTCGACATCGAACAGGGCATTTACGCCGGCGTTCTGGCGCGCCGCATCGCCGAACATGCCGAAATCTATGCCGGCGTGCGCATCGTGACGCTCGATGTCGGCATCCATTCGAACTTTGGCCCGGCGATCGATCGCAGCCGCGGCGTTGACTGGGTCGACCCCATCATCGGCCTGCGCGTCAACGCGCCAGTCAGCGACAAGGTGACGTTCAACTTCATGGCCGATGTCGGCGGCTTCGGCATCGGTGCCGACTATGACGTCCAGGTCTGGCCGACGCTGCAGATCAAGCTCGGCCAGGGCCGCTGGCGCGCCGATGTCGGCTACCGCGTCAACTACCTCGATTACAGCCGCGATTCGGGGCCAGCGCGCTTCCAGTACGACATGCTGCTGTACGGACCGACGCTGGGCGTTTCGTACACCTTCTGACCGACAGCACGATCCACGTCGTCCAGGCGTCGTGGATCAGCGGCTGCTGATTGCGAAGATTGACCAAAGTGCTGGTGGATGCGGCGGTTGCGCCAAACAAATGGCGCGAGTGACGGGACTCGAACCCGCGACCTCCGGCGTGACAGGCCGGCGCTCTAACCAACTGAGCTACACCCGCATCCATGTGCTGCAACCGTCAACCGGTCGAAGCGTGCGGGGGGATTAGGCGAGGGGCCGCGCGGTGTCAAGCAAGTGCAGCGTCACTGTGTTGCAACACGCCGAATAAGCCTGTCGCACCGCACAATCCGGGGTGACAGCATCGCTGCCGCGCTCTAGGTGCAAAGGCATGCAGAACCACGTCCCGCCCCCCTCGCCCGCGCTGACGCCAGCGCAATCGATCGAACGCCTTGTTGCGCTGCTTGATGTCGAAGCGCTGGGCGATGATCGCTTCCGCGGCCATTCGACCGAAGCCGGCTGGCAGCGCGTCTATGGCGGCCAGGTTATTGCGCAGGCCCTGATGGCCGCGTCAAAGACTGTACCCGCGGACCGCCCGGCACATTCGCTCCACGCCTATTTCATGCGCCCCGGCGACCCTAAGGAATCAATCGTTTACCGCGTCGAGCGCGACCGCGACGGCGCCAGCTTCTCGTCACGGCGAATCATCGCGCTGCAATATGGCAAGGCGATTTTCAGTATGTCGGCCTCGTTCCAGGTCGAAGAAGCCGGGCTGGAGCACACCACCGCCATGCCGGCTGTCGTCGGCCCCGAAGGCTTGATGAACGAGCTCGAACTGCACATCGCCAACGCCGACCATATCCCCGAATCGCATCGCGAACTGTGGCTCGGCCGTGACCGCCCGATCGAATTCCGGCCCGTCGAGCCCGGTGACCCGATCAAGCCCGAAGCCAGCGCGCCGGTGGCGCACAACTGGTTCCGCGCTGCCGCGACGGTCCCCGATATCGGCGCCGAGGCGCAGCCGGCGCTGGCGCGCTGCCTGCTCGCCTATGCCAGCGACATGACGCTGCTCGATACCTGCCTGCTGCCGCACGCCATCGCCTGGCCCGACCCGGCGCTGCAGGCGGCGTCGCTCGACCATGCAATGTGGTTCCACACGACGCCCGACCTGTCGCAATGGCATTTGTTCGCACAGGACAGCCCGCGCGCCAGTGGCGGCCGCGGCATCAACCGCGGGCTGGTCTATGCCGATGACGGGACGCTGGTCGCCACCGTCATGCAGGAAGGCCTGATCCGCTACCGCGCCTGACGCACTGGCGTCAGACTAGGCGTCGCTCTTTGCGGCTTCGTCGCTGACGATTGTCGCAGTGCCGCGGCTCGCCGCCTTGCCGTCGGCGACCAGCCGGTATTCGATGCTTTCGTTGCCCTTGTCGTGCTTGACGCCGCGCAGCACGATGGCACCGTCGAGCGCCGTGCTGCGGCTGAAGCTGCCCCAGCTCGATTTCGGTGCCTGTTCGAGCAGGTGCGTGGCCAGCGCATCGGGCGTCATCGGGCTGGCAAAGTCGAAGACGACGGTGCCATGTTCGCGGCCGCCCTTGTCGGTGGCTTTGATGTTCATGCCCTTGATCATCGAGCCCTTGGGCAACATCATGCCATCAAGGTCCATCTTGTCGCCGTTGAACTCGATGCCGGGGATTTCGATGTTGGCCTTAAAGCCTTCGGCATCGATGGCGATCGCGGTCGCCTTGGACGGTGCGGCGGCGACCGAAGCCTTGGCTTCGGCGCTCGGCTCTTCCTTGTTGCGGTTGCACCCGGCCAATACGGTCGTGGCGAGGGCGAGTACCAGAACGGTAGCGATTGGTCGCATCTTGAGCTCCTTGGTGTGTTGATATTCTAATACACCTCGGCGACATGCGCGGCAAGGCCCAAGCGGCACCCGGCAGCGCGTCGTGTCTGGCCAATCGAACTATTTTGGCATTTCCCGCGGCTCTCCGCCGATTCAGGCTGTCGGACGGCAAGGGCTTGAGCTAGACCGGCAGCACTTTTTGAAATCGATTGCATGCAGCGACACCGACACGAATCGCCGCGGCAATTGCAGGGGGACGTCATGGCACTTGCAGCGCCGGCAGCCGCGACCGGGCACACGACCGTTGGTCACGACGGCAATTGGCCGGCGGATCTGCGCTGGTTCGTCTTCGCGCTGTTCTTCATCTTCGGCGGCATCACCAGCCTCAACGACATTCTGATTCCCAAGCTGCGCGGGCTGTTTGCGCTGACCCACACCGAATCGATGCTGGTGCAGTTCGCGTTCTTCACCGCCTATTTCCTGGTGTCGCTGCCTGCCGCTCTGGTGGTACGTAAATATGGCTATATGCGGTCGGCCGCGATCGGCTTGCTGACCATGACGGCGGGGTGCCTGTTGTTTATCCCGGCCTCGACATCGGGGCTGTTCCCCGGCTTCCTGCTGGCGCTGTTCGTGTTGGCGAGTGGCGTGGTTCTCGTACAGGTCGTGTCCAACCCGTTGATTTCAATGCTCGGCGCCCCGCAATCGGCGCATAGCCGGCTGACGTTCGCGCAAGCATTCAATTCGCTGGGCACGACGGTGTTTCCGTTTTTCGGGGCGCGCCTCATCCTCGGTTCGTTCGAAGACGTCGAACCCGCCAACCTCGATGCGGCAGCGCAGGCGGCATTCCGCAGCGCCCAGACGCAGGTTATCGTCCAAACCTATATCGGGCTTGCGGTAGCGCTGGTCATCGTCGCGGCGGTGGTCTGGCTGCGGCGCAATCGCTTGCCGCATGTCGCTGTTGCGGGCAGCGGCATGCTCGACTCGTTCGACCTGCTCAAGCGGCCGCGCTTCGCCTTCGGGACACTGGGGATATTCCTCTATGTCGGCGGCGAAGTGGCGATCGGCAGCACGCTGGTCAGCTATTTGACGCAAGCCAATGTGCTCGGCGTCGATGCGCGCGCGGCTGGCGAACTGGTGGCGCTTTACTGGGGCGGCGCCATGATCGGTCGCTTTATCGGGGCCTGGCTGCTCAAGCGCTTCCCGCCGGCGCTGGTGCTGACCGGTGCGGCACTGGGCGCCTGTGCGTTGCTGGCGCTTTCGGGGCTGTCGACGGGCCATGTTGCCGGCTATGCGCTGCTCGCGGTCGGCCTGATGAACTCGATCATGTTCCCGACGATCTTCTCGCTGGCGTGCGAGGGCCTCGGCGACCGCGCGCCCGATGGATCGGGGCTGTTGTGCATGGCGATTGTTGGCGGCGCCATCGTGCCGCTGCTGTTCGGCGTCGTGGCCGACCTGTCGACGCTGGCCGCCGCGCTGGCCGTGCCCGCAGCCTGCTACATCGGCATCATCCTGTTCGCACGCCATTGCCGCCGGCATCCCGTCCTATGAGCCCGGCATTCCTGTGACGACGCCGGCCAGCCCCGACGCGCCGCGCGACAGCGTGGCCGCAGCTCTGCCCGCCGTCCGGGTCTTCGCGACCGATACGGCGCGACCGGCGCCCTATCGCGGTGCCGGTGCGGAACTGTACCGCTGGCTCGGCGCCGGCTGTCTCCGGCTGACGGGCTGGACGATGGCGGGTGACTGGCCCGATCTGCCACAAAT
>CALMPZ010000515.1 GCA_937871645.1 uncultured Polymorphobacter sp. | reverse complement strand
AGGAGCTGAAGCTCGATACGTCCCGCCTGCTGGTCACCGTCCACGTCACCGACGAGGAGGCCGCCGGTCTCTGGCGCAAGATCGCCGGCTTCCCGGACGAGCGCATCATCCGCATCGCCACCAACGACAATTTCTGGTCGATGGGCGACACCGGCCCGTGCGGCCCGTGCTCGGAAATCTTCTTCGATCATGGCGCCCACATCCCCGGTGGCCCGCCGGGCTCGCCCGATGAAGACGGCGACCGCTTCGTCGAAATCTGGAACCTGGTGTTCATGCAGTATGAGCAAGTCGACGCCGACACGCGGCTCGAACTGCCCAAGCCGTCGATCGACACCGGCATGGGGCTCGAACGCATCGCCGCGGTGCTGCAAGGAGTCCATGACAATTACGACACCGACACCTTCAAGGCGCTCATCGCCGCATCGGGTGAAATCAGCGGCACTGCGACGACCGGTGCCAACCAGGCCTCGCACCGCATCATCGCCGACCATCTGCGTGCCAGCGGCTTCCTGATCGCCGATGGCGTGCTGCCCGCCGGCGACGGCCGCGGCTATGTCCTGCGCCGCATCATGCGCCGCGCCATGCGCCACGCGCACCTGCTCGGCACCACCGAGCCGTTGATGTACCGGCTTGTCCCGGCGCTGGTCCGTGAAATGGGTGCCGCCTATCCCGAACTGGTGCGCGCCCAGTCGCTGATCGAGGAAACACTCAAGCTCGAGGAAACCCGCTTCCGCCAGACGCTCGCCAACGGCCTTCGTTTGCTCGACGAAGCCACAGCCAAGCTCAAATCGGGCGACACGCTCGCCGGCGCCGTCGCGTTCAAGCTCTATGACACCTTCGGCTTCCCCTACGACTTGACCGAGGATGCCCTGCGCGCCCACGGCATCGGCGTTGACCGCGCCGGCTTCGACGCGGCGATGGCCGAGCAGAAGCGGGCCGCGCGTGCCGCCTGGGGCGGTTCGGGGCAGGCGGCTGCCGACAGCGTCTGGTTTGACATCGTCGAAGAAGCCGGCCCGACCGAATTCCTCGGCTATGCCAGCGAAAGCGCGCAAGGCCAGGTGCTGGCGCTGATCGTCGATGGCGCGCGCGTCGACCGCGCCGATGCCGGCACCAAGGTCGCGATCGTCACCAACCAGACGCCCTTCTACGGCGAATCGGGCGGGCAGGCGGGCGACGCCGGCCGCATCGAGGCCGGTAGCATGCGGGCCACGGTCAGCGACACGTCGAAGCCGCTCGGCAAGCTCCACGTCCATCATGCCACTGTCGATTCCGGCAGCATTGTAGTGGGTGACAGCGTCGACCTCATCGTCGACAGCGCCCGCCGTTCGCGCATTCGCGCCAACCACAGTGCCACGCACTTGCTGCACGCGGCGCTGCGCAACCATCTCGGCGGCCATGTCACGCAAAAGGGCTCGCTCGTCGCCGAAGACCGGCTGCGCTTCGACTTCAGCCACCAAAAGGCGCTGTCGCCTGCCGAAATCATCGCGATCGAGGCCGAGGTCAATGCGCAGATCCGCGCCAATGCCGCAGTTTCCACCCGGCTGATGACCCCCGATGCCGCGATCGAAGCCGGCGCGATGGCGCTGTTCGGCGAAAAATACGGCGACGAAGTCCGCGTGCTGTCGATGGGCAAGGCCGGCGAAACCAGCTATTCGACCGAACTCTGCGGCGGGACCCACGTCAACGCACTCGGCGACATTGCGCTGTTCAAGATCGTCGGCGAAGGCGCGGTTTCGGCCGGCGTCCGCCGCATTGAAGCCCTCACCGCCGATGCCGCGCGGCTTTACCTTGTCGAGCAGGAAGACCGGCTGCGCGCCGCAGCTGCCGCGCTCAAGGTGCGCCCCGATGAAGTTGCAACGCGCGTTGCGGCGCTGGTCGATGACCGCCGGCGGCTCGAACGCGAGCTCGCCGATGCCAAGCGCGCACTGGCGCTGGGCGGCGGCAGCAAGGGCGAGGCGGCAGCGAACGAAACCGTGGCTGGCGTCGGCTTTGTCGGCCAGGTCATCGACGGGCTCGACGCCAAGAACCTGCGCGGGCTGATCGATGACGCCAAGAAGTCGCTGGGCAGCGGCGTGGCGGTCGTTGTCGCGGTCAATGACGGCCGCGCCAGCGTGGCGACCGGTGTCACCGCCGATCTGACGGCGCGCGTCAGCGCCGTCGATCTCGTCAAGGTCGCTGCCGAAGCACTCGGCGGCACTGGCGGCGGCGGTCGCCCCGACATGGCGCAGGCCGGTGGCCCGGATGGCAGCAAGGCCGCCGACGCAGTCGCCGCCGTGCGCGCTGCCGTCGCGGCAGCGCTCGCCTAGTCCCCAAACCATTGTCATTCCCGCCCAGGCGGGAATCCACGTGCAGAACTGCGCTTGACGATGGATTCCCGCCTGCGCTGGAATGACTACGAGCTTTGTTGGCCGCTAAACGTCGCGCAATCGCTGCCGCCCCAAAGTCGGGCGGTCCTGCGGCTGTTCGATTTCGGCGCGCAGCTCGGCACGCTTTTCGTGGATCGACGCGATCACCGGACCCATCGGCACGCCGAGATCGACGAGCACGGCTTCGGCCAGTTGCAAGCTCGCCTCGATGGTTTCGGGCACTGCGTCGGTGACGCCGATCTTGTACAGCCGCGCCGCATGCTCGGCGTCGCGCGCGCGGGCAATCAGGCACAGATCGGGGTGATCGCGGCGGATGGCGCGCGCCAGCGCGTCAAGGCTGTCGGTCGCGTGGATGGTCAGCACCACCGCCGCCGCACGATCGAGGTCGAGCCGTTCGAGCAGCTCATGGCGGCGCGCATCGCCGTAGATGACCGGGCGCCCGAGCGCGCGTTGCTTGGCCACCGCATCGGGGTCGCTCTCCACCGCGAGCCACGGCCGGTTGTGGCGGTCGAGCATGTCCGCGACCATCTGCCCGACGCGCCCGAAGCCGATCAGGATGGTGCGCGTCGGCTCGACC
>CALMPZ010000514.1 GCA_937871645.1 uncultured Polymorphobacter sp. | reverse complement strand
GTGCCGCCGGTCAACCCGACGCCGCCGCCGCCGCCGCTGACGCCGCTGGTGTTCGGCACGGCGAAGCAAGTCGCCGCCAAGCACTTCCCCGGCATTCCGGTGCTGCCGATGATGCTGACCGGCGCCACCGACGGCCGCTTCCTGACCGGCGCCGGTGTCCCGACCTACGGCGTGCCCGGCAGCTTCCTCGCTGCCGACAGCGGCATGCACGGGCTCAACGAATATGTGCCCGCCGCGACGCTCTACGCCCAGCGCGACTATCTGTTCGACCTCATCCAGGCCTATGCCGCAACCAAGGATACGCAATGACCTTCAAAGCCCTGCTGCTTGCCGCTTTGGTTGCGGCGCCAGCGACCGCGCAGACCATTCGCCCTGACCAGGCAGCGTTCCGCGAGCTCTACAAGGAGCTGGTCGAAACCAACACGACGCTGTCGTCGGGCAGTTGCACCGCAGCGGCAGCGAAGATGGGCGCGCGGTTGAAAGCGGCCGGGTTCAGCGACGCCGACATCTCCTATTACGCCACCTCCGAAAAGCCCAAGGAAGGCGGGCTGGTCGCGGTGCTGCACGGTAACGACCACAACGCCAAGCCGATGTTGCTGCTCGCGCATCTGGATGTCGTCGAAGCCAAGCGCGAGGACTGGACACGCGATCCGTTCACGCTGGTCGAGGAAGGCGGCTATTTCTATGCGCGCGGCACCGCCGACGACAAGGCGCAGGCGGCGATCTGGACCGACGCGCTGATCCGCTTCAAGCAGTCGGGCTACAAGCCGGCGCGCAGCATCAAGTTGGCGCTGACCTGCGGCGAGGAAACCACCTTCGCGTTCAACGGCGCGCAGTGGCTGGCACAGAACCGCCCCGACCTTATTTCGGCCGAGTTTGCCTTGAACGAAGGCGGCGGCGGTATGCTCGACGCCACTGGCCGGCCGGTGCTGCTGGCGATGCAGGTCGGCGAAAAGGACGTGCAGAATTACTGGCTCGAAGTCACCAACCCCGGTGGCCACAGCTCGCGCCCCGTCCCCGAAAATGCCATCTACCGGCTGTCGGCAGCGGTCTCCAAGGTCGGCGCGCATGAATTCCCGGTGACCTTCACCCCGACAACGCGCGCCTTCTTCGGCGGCATGAGCACGATCCTTGGCGGTCAAACCGGCGCGGCGATGACGGCACTGCTCGCCAATCCCAATGACGCGGCGGCGAATGCCATCGTATCGAAGGACGCGGCCTTCCATTCGATGCTGCGCACCACTTGTGTTGCAACCTTGCTCGACGCCGGCCATGCCAACAACGCGCTGCCGCAGCGTGCCCGCGCCAACATCAACTGCCGCATCATCCCCGGCGAAACCAAAGCCAGCGTGCAGGCTGAACTGGCGCGTGTCATCAACGATCCCAAGGTATCGATCACCCCCGAAGCGACAATGCGCCCGGTGGCGACCGAGCCGACGCTCGACCCGAAGATCGTCGGTCCGGCAAAGGCGCTCGCGGCCAAATACTTCCCCGGTGTGCCGATGCTGCCGGTGATGTCGACGGGCGCCACCGACGCGATCTTCCTGACCGGCATCCCGACCTACGGCGTGCCGGGCGTGTTCGGCGACATGGACGGCAACGGCGCGCACGGGCTCAACGAACGCATCCG
>CALMPZ010000513.1 GCA_937871645.1 uncultured Polymorphobacter sp. | reverse complement strand
AGGCGGTATCGACCTCGGCGGTATCGATCTGGTTCGCGCCAGCACGGCGGCGTTCACGCTCGCCGAAGGCATCGAGAATCTGACCTATTCAGGTATTTCGGCGTTTAGCGGCACCGGCAACGGTCTCGCCAATGTGATGACCGGCAACAAGGGTGTCGACAGCCTGTTCGGCCTTGGCGGCAACGACACGTTGTCGGGCGGGTTCGGCAATGACCTGCTCGACGGGGGCGCTGGTGCCGATGTATTGACCGGCGGCAGCAGCAACGACACCTTCGTCTTCGCCAAGGGCGAGGCGGACGGCGACAGTATAACTGACTATAATGGCAACGGCGCAGCAGCAGGTGACTCGATCCGGCTGACCGGTTGGGGTGCAGGGACGACCATGGTCAAGGGCAGCGGCAGTTTCTGGGTCATCACCGACGGCATTGACCACAGCGTGGCGACCGTCACGATTGCCGCCAACGTTCATGCCACTGACATCATTTTTGGCTGAGCAGCCACGATAGCTGATCAACGCTGCACACATCTTCGAGCGTCGCGCGACGCTATCCAGCGCCGTTCACACCTACAGGCTCAGGACAGTGGCACCGCGACAAAGGCGTGCTCGTCGCCGCGCAACACTTCGAGCAGAATGTTGTGACGTCCGGCGCGTCCGGCGGCCGCCACGCCGGCTTTGAGCTGTTCGGGAGAATTGACGCGCAAGTGGTTGGCAGCAATAATCAAATCGCCAACCTCAAGCCCGCGGTCGTAGCCGCCGCTGGTCGGGTCGACGCGCGTGATCATCAGCCCCGTCGCGCGCGCCGGCTGCTCGGCACGGGCGTTGAGTTCGGGCGTCGTGCGCGTCACCACCAGCCCGAGGATGTCGGCGCTGCCACCCTTTGTCGCCGCCGACGGCAGTGCAACCGGTGCAGCGGCGAGGACCGGCCTTTCAGCCGACATGGTGGCCACCTGCAGCTTGACCAACTGGCCGTTGCGTAACACTTCGACGGGGCGGACTTCGCCGATCGTCGATTCCGCCACCAGCCGCGTCAGGTCGCGGGCGTTGACCACCGGGGCGCCGCCAAAGCGCGTGATGACATCGCCGATGCGCACGCCGCCGCGCGCTGCCGGACTGTCGGGCGTGACCCCGGCGACAAGTGCGCCACGGGCTTCCTTCAATCCCATCGAATCTGCGATATCTTCGGTAACCGGCTGGATTGAAATGCCAATCTGGCCGCGGATGACATGGCCATTCGTAACCAACTGGCGCACCACCTGCTGCACCATATGCGCCGGAATGGCGAAGCCGATGCCGACATTGCCACCGCTGTCGCTGGGCGAATAGATCGCGGTATTGACGCCGATGACATGGCCGTAGCGGTCGAACAGCGGCCCGCCCGAGTTACCCTGGTTGATCGCCGCGTCGATCTGCAGGAAGTCGTCATACGGCCCCTCGCCGATCTCGCGGCCGCGGCCTGACACGATACCGCTGGTGACGGTGCTGCCCAGCCCGAACGGCGAGCCGACCGCGAAAATCGCGTCACCGACGCGCACCTTGTCCGAATCGCCCCAGTTGACCGTCGGCAAGCCGCCCGCGTCGCTGGCGATGCGCAGTACCGCAAGGTCGGTCTTGCTGTCGGCGCCGACGAGTTCGGCAGCGACTTCGCGACCCGACGCGAGGCGCACGCGGATCTTGCTGCCACCTTCAACGACATGGGCGTTGGTGACAACAAGGCCCTTTGAATCCACGATAAAACCCGACCCCAAAACCTCGTCGGCGTCGGGCTCCTCGCCTTGCGGCGCATCGTCATAGAAGCGCCGCAGGCTGTCGGTGCCGTCAGGCGTAATCACGCCCGGGGTGCGGTGGCGTAGCCCGGTAACCTGAACCTGGACGACGGCGGGCACGACAGTGGCGACCATATCGGCCAATTCACCCGATGCCGGTACGGGTGCGCGCACCGCGGCCGCGACAGGCGCGCTGACAACCGCGTCACGATCGCGCAGCTTGAGCGCGGCGGTGATGCCGACGCCGCTGCCGACCATGGCGAGCAGCAACACCCCGGCCCCGGCCATCAGTGGCCGGTCGTAAAGTGTCTTTCGCGGCGTGGGCATGGACTGGCTACTCGCAAGGGTTACACATCAAACACGCCTGTGGCGCCTGCCGCCGAACAATCACTGCACTTGAGCCGAAACGCCGATAGGTTCATCTAGGATGCGCAGCT
>CALMPZ010000512.1 GCA_937871645.1 uncultured Polymorphobacter sp. | reverse complement strand
GCCGCCGAGCGGGATATAGACATAGTCGCGCAGGAAGTTCGACAGCGTGATGTGCCAGCGCCGCCAGAAATCGATGATGCTCGTCGCCTTGTAGGGCGAATCAAAGTTGATCGGCAGCGTCACGCCGAACAGCAGCGACAACCCGATCGCCATGTCGGTATAGCCCGAAAAATCGAAATACAGCTGCAGCGTGTACGACAGCGCCCCCATCCAGCCATCGATGAACGTCACCGTCTGGCCGCCATGCGCCAGCGTGAAGAACGAATTGGCGAAATCCGCCAGACTGTCGGCGAGCAGCGTCTTCTTCGCCAGCCCGATGCCGAAAATGCTCATCCCGGTATAGAAGAGCGGCCAGTTGAGCCGATAGGTTTCGGGCTTGCGAAACTGCGGCATCATCTGCGCGTGATGCAGCACCGGCCCCGAGATCAGGTGCGGGAAATAGGTGACGAACAGCAGATAGTGGATGAACCGGCGCTCGGTGACCTTGCCCTGATAGCAATCGACGATGAAGGCGATCTGCGTGAAGGTGTAGAACGAAATGCCGATCGGCAGCACGATGCCGAGCAGCCCGACTTCGCGGATGCCCGCCGCACCCAGTGCGACATTGGCGTTGACGATGAAGAAGTCGGCGTATTTGAACGTCGCCAGCACCAGCAGATTGACCGCCAGCGCGAAAACCAGCCGCCGCTTGCGCGCCACATCACCGAGCTGCGGCGCCGGCGTGACCAGCAGCCCCATGACATAGTTGAAGCCGATCGAACCCAGCAGCAGCGGCAGCGCCGCGACGCTCCACCAGCCGTAGAACACCAGCGACATCAGCCCGAGCCAGCCCGCCGCCGCGGCATGGTTGCGCCGCGCCACCAGGAAGAATCCCACCAGCGTGACCGGCAGGAAACCGAACAGGAAAACAGGGGTGTTGAACAGCATCGGGTGCGGGGTCAGGCGCGGGTCAGTCGCCGCGCTTGCGCCGTCCGAACAACATCGCCAACCCAGCGCCGAACACCAGCCCGGCAATCGTGCTGCCGATCAATGTCGGCAACGGGCGCGGGCTGGTCGGCCGCAGCGACGCCGTTGCCGGGCCGAACGGTTCGGCAGCGAACGGCGCGGCGTTGTTGACCAGCATCATCTGCTTTTCCTGGTCGGCGATCGAATCGAACAGCACCTGGCGATATTCGGCCAGGCTGACAGCGCCGAGCTTGCCGGTCAGATAATCGATGTTCGATGTGGTGCGGGCGCGCGACTGCTCGCGCAGCAGCTGGTCGGAAACGCGGTGCAGCTCGGTCAGGAACTTGACCGCGAACGCCGGATCGGTCGATTGCATCGAAATCGTCACCAGCGGCGTCTTGATGTTCTGGTCGATGCTGATGTTTTCGGCCAGAAACAGCTGCATCTGTCCCGGCCCCGGTGCTTCCCAAGCATAGACCGGCAGCCCCAGCAGGCCGAAAACGGCGTTCTTGGCAGTGCGCGCGATGCTTGGCGGCTGGCGCCAGCGTTTGGTGCCGGCATCCCATTGTCCGGCAAAGATGGTCTGCATCAACGCGGGATTGGCCGCGAGCCGCGTCGCCACTTCGCGCGATTGCAGCCCCTCGACATACAGCTTGAACGGTGTCGCGCTTTCGCCCGACAGCCCGCCGACACCGGCAATGGCAGCAAGCCCGCCGAGCGAGCCGAGCCCCGACGCCCGGGCGGTGGCCGGCTGCGTCGCCGAAACGCGCAGGCTGGCAGTGTATTCGTAATCGGCGTTCCACAAATAAATCAGCGCCAGCAGCGCAAACACCGCACCACCGACCGCGACCCACCACCATTTGGCGCGCAAATTCTCCAGCAGCGCCCCGAGCCAGCGATGATCATCACCGGGCAGCATGGCGGGAAATTCGGAAGTGGCGGCGGCGGCCGCACCGGCGTTGGCAGCGTTCGCCAGTTCGTTGGACTGCTTTACCATTGTCACCCCAGAACATACTGCCGGCTGGCAAAATCGGTTGTGCCGCAATCAGGCAGCGTTTCGCACACGACCCGACATTCGTCCATAACAGGTTTCAGCCCGCTGTCAGGCCAAATGCGCGCCCGTGCCGGCGGCTTCGCCGAGCGTTTCGACCAGATCCTTGCCGAAGGTATCGGCGCGCCAGCCCAACTGCGCCTGCGCCGGTGCCGCGTCGCCGATGACCGCCGCCACCGCCGGCACGCGGAACGCCGGATCGATATCGACATGCGCCTGCCAGTCGAGCCCGAAATAATCGAACGCCTGCGCAACAAGGTCGTGCAAGCGGATGGGCCGGCCGGTGGCGATGGCGCAATCGGCGGCGTTGTTCGCCGACAGCATCTTGGTCATCGCATCGACATATTCGGGTGCCCAGCCGATATCGCAGCGCGTTTCGAGGTCGCCGATGCGCAGCTTCGCGCCGCCGCGGTGCTTGCAGGCGTGCGCGGCCTCGACAATGTGGCGCAGCAGTGCGGTTGCCGGGGCAAGGCGCGATTCATGTGCGCCGAGCAACCCCGTGACCGCGAACACGCCGTGCGATTCGCGGTAGTGGCGGACGGTGGCGGCAGCGTCGGGCGTCGCTGCTGACACCGCCGCGAACAACCGTATCGCCGGGGCGCGGTCGCGGATGGCCTGCAGCCACGGCGTGACGTCGGGCGATGCGGCGAGGTGATAAATCTGGTCGGGCTGGAGCGTATCGAGCAGCTTGGCCATCGCATCGGGGGTGGCGGTCGCGGCATCGAAGCGGTTTAGCGCTACCTCGTTGGCGACGCCGACAATCGCCAGCCGCGCGCCCGCGTCCGCTTCCGTATTACGCGTCGTGGCGACAACACTGGCGCCGCGCGCCAGCAGCAGCCGCGCCAGATAGGCGCCGTCCTGTCCCGAGCCGCCGACGATCAATGCACGGGTCATCACGGCCTCCGGAGAACGGCCCGCCGCGCGGCGGGCCAGGCATCAACGAATTTCATTTTCGGATTTGCGCGGCATGTCTTGCTGGGTGTTGCCGCGCGGATTGCTTGGCGCTTGCGCGAGTCTTGTTTGTTTGGCGCGCATCGCGCGCCGGGCATGAAGTGGTGGAGCGTAACGGGATCGAACCGTTGACCTCTACAATGCCATCGTAGCGCTCTCCCAGCTGAGCTAACGCCCCGTACCACTTCGTGCCGGCCCCGAATTGCGGGGCGGAGGCAGGCAAATAGGGCAATGCGCGGGACAGTGCAAGCCCCGCGCACGCCTGATTTTCAGCCTTCTTCTTCCTGGTCGCTGTTGACCACGGTCGACAGGTCGTCGTCGTCGCCCAGATCGACATCGGGCGCTTCGGTGTCTTCGGCTTCGGCGACATCGAGATCGAGATCGTCAACCAGCACTTCCTGGCCGTCTTCGCTGACAATCGCGGTCGGCTTGGCGGCTTCGAACGGCAGCGGCTGCTTCGACTTCAGAATCGGTTCGGGAATCCACGCCTGACCGCAGGCGATGCAGGTCACTGGTTCATCGATGGTCAGGTCATAAAAGCGCGTGTTGCACTTCGGGCAGGCACGCTTGGTGCCCCATTCGGCTTTTACCACGGTCGAGTCTCCAAATTCGTTCAGATGTGCCTGCACCAGCGCTGGCTGGCAGGACAGGCTCTTTGAATCGCCAAGTTCGATTAAGCGCCGCGCCTTGCCACAGCCATGCGGCGCTGTCAAAGCGTGGCCCGATATGAACGCAGATTCCCACCCCTCGCAACCTGTCCCGCTCCGGCTGTTTGCCTATGGTCCGCTGTCGGGCACCGTCACAGTGCCGGGCGACAAGTCGATTTCGCATCGGTCGCTGATGTTCGGCGCGCTCGCGGTCGGCGAAACCATCATCGACGGGCTGCTCGAGGGCGAGGACGTGCTGGCGACCGCCGCCGCGCTGCGCGCCTGCGGGGCGGACATCACGCGCACTGATGCCAATGGACAGACTGGCGGCCGCTGGCACGTCCACGGCGTCGGCGTCGGCGGGCTGCTGCAACCGCGCACCGCGCTCGACATGGGCAATAGCGGCACGTCAACGCGCCTGCTGATGGGGCTGTTCGCGACGCACCCGATTACCGTGACCTTGACCGGCGACGCCTCGCTGTCGCGGCGGCCGATGGCGCGCGTTACCGTGCCCTTGGCGCAAATGGGCGCGACCTTCACCACTGCACCCGGCGGCTGCCTGCCGCTGACGATGGTCGGCGCAGCGCTGCCATTGCCGATCCGCTACGTGCTGCCGGTGGCCTCGGCGCAGGTCAAATCGGCGGTGCTGCTCGCCGGGCTCAACACGCCGGGGCGCACCACCGTCGTCGAAAAAGTCGCGACCCGCGACCATAGCGAACGCATGCTCGCCGGCTTCGGCGCACAGCTCGACATCAAGGACACGCCCGCGGGCCGCGAAATAACCATCACCGGCGAGGCCGAGCTGCGGCCGCAGCAACTCACCGTCCCCGGCGAT
>CALMPZ010000511.1 GCA_937871645.1 uncultured Polymorphobacter sp. | reverse complement strand
CCGAAGACTGACATGACGATCAAGATTGGCATCAACGGCTTCGGCCGCATCGGCCGCAACGTGCTGCGCGCAATCATCGAATCGGGCCGCACCTATATCAAAGTCGTGGCGATCAATGACCTCGCCGACGCCAAGATGAACGCCATGCTGCTCAAGCGCGATTCGGTGCACGGCCCATTCAACGGCACCGTCGAAGCCGATGGCACCGACATCATCGTCAACGGCAAGCGCATCCGCGTCACCGCCGAGCGCGACCCCGCCAAGCTGCCGCACGCCGAAATGGGCGTCGACATCGCGCTCGAATGCACCGGCTTCTTCACCGCTGCCGACAAGGCCGGCGCGCATCTGACCGCCGGCGCCAAGCGCGTGCTGATTTCGGCACCGGGCAAGGGCGTCGACCTGACCGTCGTCTACGGCGTCAACCACGACAAGCTGACCAGCGACCACAAGATCGTTTCGAACGCCTCGTGCACGACCAACTGCCTCGCGCCGGTCGCCAAGGTCCTCAACGACGCTTTCGGCATCGAACATGGCCTGATGACCACCATCCACGCCTATACCAACGACCAGAAGATCCTCGACCAGGTCCATGAAGACCCGCGCCGCGCCCGTGCCGCCGGCATGTCGATGATCCCGACCACCACCGGCGCCGCGCGTGCGGTGGGCGAAGTGCTGCCCGAACTCAAGGGCAAGCTCGACGGCTCGGCAGTCCGCGTGCCGACGCCCAACGTCAGCCTGGTCGACCTGACCTTCGTGCCCGGCCGTGCCGTCACGCGCGAGGAAGTCAACGCCGTGCTCGCCGCCGCCGCTGCTTCGGGCCCGCTCAAGGGCGTGCTCGCGGTCACCGACGAGCCGCTGGTGTCGATCGATCTCAACCATTGCCCGGCAAGCTCGACCGTCGACACGCTCGAAACCGCGGTCATCGGCGGCAAGCTGGTGCGCGTAGTCAGTTGGTACGACAATGAATGGGGCTTCTCGAACCGCATGGCCGACACCGCCGTGGCGATGGGCAAGCTGATCTGATCCGATGAGCGCCTTCCGAACCCTCGACGACATGGGCGATGTGCGTGGCCTACGCGTGCTCGTCCGCGAAGACCTAAACGTACCGATGGCTGACGGAAATGTCAGCGATGATACGCGGTTACGTGCCACCGTTGCGACGCTCGCCGAGCTCGCCGACCTTGGTGCCAAGGTGTTCGTGCTGGCGCATTTCGGCCGGCCCAAGGGCGGCGCTGACGCGGCGATGTCGCTGCGCCAGGTCGTTCCGGCGCTGTCGGGGGTGCTGGGCCGCGACGTCGGCTTCCTCGATGGTTGCACCGCCGACGCCGTCGGTGCGGCGGCGGCAAAAGTCGCCGACGGGTCGATCACCGTGCTCGAAAACACCCGCTTCCACGCCGGC
The DNA here is from genome assembly GCA_937871645.1 of uncultured Polymorphobacter sp. Classification (GTDB taxonomy): domain Bacteria; phylum Pseudomonadota; class Alphaproteobacteria; order Sphingomonadales; family Sphingomonadaceae; genus Polymorphobacter_A. Next base: position 3,029 of record CALMPZ010000511.1, on the reverse strand, counting down.
GAGGAAAAGAACGACGCCGCGCTGGTGACGGCGATGGCAGCGCTCGGCGACCTGTACGTCAACGATGCGTTTTCGGCGGCGCACCGCGCGCATGTCTCGACCGAGGGGCTCGCCCACGCGCTGCCGGCGTTTGCCGGTCGCGCCATGCAGGCCGAACTGGTGGCGCTCGAAAAGGCACTTGGTCAGCCCGAACATCCGGTGGCGGCGGTCGTCGGCGGTGCCAAGGTGTCGTCGAAGCTCGACGTGCTCAAGCATCTGGTGACGCGCGTCGATCATCTGATCATCGGCGGCGGTATGGCCAACACCTTCCTCGCGGCGCGCGGCGTCGATGTCGGCAAGTCGCTGTGCGAACATGATCTGCGCGACACCGCGTTGCAGATTCTGGATACCGCGCAGGCGGCGAACTGCACCGTGCATCTGCCGTATGACGTGGTGGTGGCGAAGGAATTCCGCGCCAATCCGCCGGTGCGCACCGTCAACGTCCATGAAGTCGCCGCCGACGAGATGATCCTCGATGTCGGGCCGGCGGCGGTCGAAGCGCTCGCCGATGTGCTCAAGACCTGCCGGACGCTTGTCTGGAACGGGCCGCTCGGCGCCTTTGAAACGCCGCCTTTCGACACTGCGACGGTGGCGCTGGCACGCACCGCGGCGGCGCTGACCGAAGCCGGGCAACTGGTTTCGGTGGCGGGCGGCGGCGATACCGTCGCGGCGCTCAACCATGCCGGCGTCGCGGGCAGCTTCAGCTATGTCTCGACCGCCGGCGGTGCCTTCCTCGAATGGATGGAAGGCAAGGCGCTGCCGGGCGTCGAAGCGCTACGCAAATAGGGGGACTGCATGACACTCGACGGAGACGCACTTTGGGAAGCACTGTATCCGGCGGCATGGAAGCTGGCGCGCTCCGCCGACAGCATCCATGAACGCATCGGCGCTGCATTCGCCGCGATCCACAGCTTGTCGGGCGAGGATTTCCCGCCCGAACAGCGGCTGCGCTTCAACGACATCGTGACGCGCATGACCGTAGCGGGGGCCGTCCGCGGCACTGACGGTGGTCTGGCCAAGGGTGCCGTCGATAATACGTTGGCCAGCATGCCCGAAGACGAGGCGACCGAAATCGCCGAGGAAATCTTCGAGCTGTTCGTCGCGGTCGCCGAAATCCACTTCCGCGACTGACCGCAATCTGCAGGTTGTGGCTTAGGGCAGTCGCCGCTAATTGAGCCTGCATTCGTATTCAAACACAACAAGGGATCCCGTCATGTCGATGACCCGCGCCGTCAAGGCCATCCTCAGCCGCTACGAGAGCGACAACCCCGGCACCAAGGGCAATCTCGCCCGCATGCTGATGCAGGGCCGGCTCGGCGGCACCGGCAAGATGGTCATCCTGCCGGTCGACCAGGGTTTCGAACATGGCCCGGCGCGCAGCTTCGCACCGAACCCGCCGGCGTATGACCCGCATTATCACTATCAGCTCGCCATCGACGCCGGGCTCAGCGCCTATGCCGCGCCGCTCGGCATGCTTGAGGCCGGTGCCGACACCTTCGCCGGCCAGATCCCGACGATCCTCAAGTGCAATAGCTCGAACAGCTGGGCCGGCGCGCCGAACCAGGCCGTCACCGGCACCGTTGATGACGCGCTGCGCCTCGGGTGCGCCGCGATCGGCTTTACCGTCTATCCGGGCTCGGATTACTTCTTCGACATGCTCGAGGAATTCCGCGAACTCAGCGCCGAAGCCAAGGCGTCGGGCATCGCTTCGGTGCTGTGGAGCTATCCGCGCGGCGGCGACCTCATGAAGGAAGACGAACTCGGGCTCGATGTCGGCGCTTACGCGGCGCACATGGCGGCGCTCGCCGGCGCCCACATCATCAAGGTCAAGCTGCCCAGCGACCATGTCGCACAGAAGGACGCCAAAAAGCCCTACGAAGGCATCGATTCAAAGACCCAGGCCGCGCGAGTCCGCCACGTCGTGCAGAGCTGCTTCCAGGGCCGCCGCATCGTCGTGTTCTCGGGCGGCGCGACCAAGGGCGCCGATGCGGTGTTCCAGGATGCCCGCGACATCCGCGATGGCGGCGGCAACGGCTCGATCATCGGCCGCAACACCTTCCAGCGCCCGCGCGACGAAGCACTCGCGATGCTCGACAAGATCGTCAAGATCTACAAGGGCAAGGAATAGCCCGGCAGGGCGGGTGCCAATGTAGCGCCCGCCCGCCGCAACCTGAGGGGAGACTATAATGCGCTTTGCAGGTAAGACTGCCGTTGTTACCGGCGCGGCATCGGGCATCGGGCATCGGGCATCGGCAAGGCGACCTGCCTGCGGCTGGCGTCCGAAGGTGCCACCGTCATTGCCGCCGATATCGATGACGCAGCCGGGCAGGAACTCGCCAGTACCTCGAACGGCAAGATCATCTTCAAGCATTGCGACGTGTGCAGCGACCCCGACATCAAGGCGCTGATGGACTTTGCCGCCGCCAAGACCGGCGGCATCGACATCGTCTTCAACAATGCTGGCGCCGGCGGCGCGCCCGAGCCGATCGACCAGATCGACGCCGCCGGCTGGGACCGGACGATGGACCTGCTGCTGCGTTCGGTGGCGATGGGCATCCGTCATGCCGTGCCGCACATGATCGGCCGTCCCGGCGCGTCGATCATCAACACCGCCAGCGTCGCCGCGCTGTCGACGGGCATGTCGCCGACCGCCTATGCGGTGGCCAAGGGTGGCGTGCTGCACCTGTCGAAGCTTGCGGCGGGCGACCTTGCCAAGCATGGCATCCGCGTCAACGCGATCTGCCCGAGCTTCATCAAGACCAACATCTTCACTGCGTCGATGGACCTCGATGCGGAAAAGAAGGCGCTGGCCAACGGCGTCATCGCGCAGCTTGCGGATTCGGCGCAGCCGGTGGCACGCGGCGGTCGCCCCGAAGACATCGCCGGCACGGTGGCGTTCCTCGCCAGCGATGACGCCGGTTTCATCACCGGCACGCATATCATTGTCGATGGCGGGCTGCTGATCGGCCCGCGCCACAGCTGGGACCCCG
>CALMPZ010000510.1 GCA_937871645.1 uncultured Polymorphobacter sp. | reverse complement strand
CAGGGCCTAAGGCCCTGCCCGCCGGAGGCCCTACTCTGCCGCTTCCGCGAACCGCGAAGCCCACACCGGCGCCTGCGGTGCCGGCAGCCCGGTTTCCGCGAGGCAGTTGGCGCGCAGCACCTCGATTTCCTCGCCGCGGTTGAACAGCGGTGCCGCTGGGCGCGTTGCGGCGATGTGTGCGCGCAGGTTGGTGGTCGCGACGTCATCGACCTTGCCTTCGATGTCGAGCACGACGCCGTAACGGCGCGCGCCTTCGACGCTGACCAGCCGTTGGCGCACTTCGAGCGCCACCAGTGCCGGGTCGCGCAGCAGCGGGTCGCCCCAGCCGCCGCCGCCCCAGGTGATGAAGTGCAGCTGGTCGCCGGCCTCCACCGTCAGCCGGTCGAGCTTGTTCGCCACGATGGTCTGCGTGCCATCGGCCTTTTCGAGGATCTTGCGCGCGCGGGCGCCGGGGTCGCCGCCGTTGACGCCCCAGGGGTAGGTGAACCAGCGGTCGTCATGGATGCTGACGGTGCCGCCGCTGAGGAAGCGGTAGGTCATGTGGATGCCGTTGCCGCCGCGATATTGACCTGCGCCGCCCGAGTCTGCCAGCGCCTCGTACTTTTCGATGCGCAGCGGGAAATAGCGTTCAAGGAACTCGTTGGGGACGTTGGTGAACCCCGGCCACAGCGAATGGCCGTCGGCACCATCGCCGAACGGCCGGCCGGGGATGCCGCCGAAGCCGATCTGGAACAGCTGGAACCATTCATTGGCCTTGCCGGCGCGCTCGTCGGTGCCCGAAAACATCAGGTGCGGCGATGACGAGAAGCCCGCAGCGCACAGGAACTCGGGCGCGCGCTGTCCGAGCAGGCCGCCGAGGATGTCGAAGATGCGACCGAGTGCGTGCGTGCGTCCCGACAGCGCCGCCGGATAGACCGGCTTGAGCAGGCTGCCTTCGGGAATCCGCACGTCGATCAGGTCGTAGAAACCGTCGTTGAACATGATCTGCGGGTCGAAGACCATGATCATGTAGATGCCGAAGAACATCTTGAACATGTTCTCGTTGAGATAGAAGTTGATCGAGGCCTGGCTCTGCGGATCGGTGCCGGCGAAATCGAGGATGACGCGGCCGCCCTCGCGCCACATCGCGCATTTGATCTTGTACGGCCCGTAGCCGACGCCGTCGTCGCAGATGTAATCCTCGAAGCTCACCGGCGCCTCGCCGACCGAGCTTTCGATGAGCGACTTCATCGCGCGATGGTTGCGTGTCAACAGCGCCTGGGTGGCTGCGACATAGACATCATCGCCGAAGCGTTCGCACATTTCATCGACGCGGCGCGCGGCGACGCGGCACGACGCGATCAGCGCGTTCAGGTCGGCGGCGCACCAGTCAGGCTTGCGCGTCTGGTGCATCACCAGCTTGATCAGGTCTTCGTTATATTCGCCCTTGCGGTAGATTTTGACCGGCGGGATGCGGACGCCTTCCTCGAAGATCGAGCGCGCGTCGATCGGCATCGATCCGGCGACCTTGCCGCCGATGTCAGACTGGTGGCCGAACATTGCCGTCCACGCGACCAGCCGCCCCTTGCGGAACACCGGCAGCAGCACCAGCCAGTCGTTCGAGTGCGAAATTGCGCCCTCGCAGCTGTACGGGTCCGACAGGAAAATCATGTCGCCGTCTTCGATGCTGCCGTCCCAGCTCTTCAGAAAGCCGCCGATGAAACTGCCGAACTGGCCGACGATCATCTTGCCGGCGCGGTCGGCGATCAGCGGGAAGGCGTCGCCCTGTTCGCGGATGCCCGGCGACATCGCGGTGCGCACCAGCGTCGCGTCCATTTCGACGCGGGCGTTGCGCAGCGCGTTTTCGACGATGTCGAGCGTCACCGGATCAATCGTCGGATTGCCGAACGGCGTGGTGTTGGTTTCGATGATGGTGGTCGGCATGACTTACGCCTCCGGACGAATGAGAATGTTGCCGTACGTATCGACCGTCGCGACATGGCCGGCGTGGATCAGCGTCGTCGAATCCATTTCGATGACGATCGCCGGCCCCTTGATGGTGTCGCCGCTGCGCAGCTTGGCGCGGTCGTAGATGGCGCCGGCCTGGGCCTTGCCGTCCATCCACAATTCATGGTCGCGCATCTTGGCGGCGGCGGGATTGCCGTCGCCGCGGGTGATTTCCTCGGCGCCGACGTTCGCCGCCTTGCCGAGCGCCACGACGCGGATGTTGACGAGTTCCTGCGGCACGCCGAGGTTGAAGGTGAACAGCCGCTTGTGCTCGGCATCGAACCGTGCGGTCAACGCGCCGATGCTGAAGCCCTGGCGTTCGACTTCGAGCGGCACTTCGAACGCCTGACCGGCATAGCGCACATCGACTTCGAACTTGAGCGTCTGGTCGGCCGCCGAAACGCCTTCGGCAGCGAGCTCCGCACCGACACGCGCGGCGATATCGTCCATCACCGCCGCGACTTCGGCGTCGCTGGTGGCCGAGACGATCTTGTTGAAGCTGCGCTGCGCATCGACGCGCAACCGCGTCGTGGCATCGCCGTAAGCGCACAGCACGCCCGGCGACGGCGGCACCAGCACCGGCCAGCTGCCCATCAATCGGCTCATCGCATTGCCGTGCAGCGGTCCGGCGCCACCGAACGGCATCAGCGCGAAATCGCGCGGGTCATAGCCCTGCGCGATCGACACCAGCCGCAGCGCACCGAACATGTTTTCGTTGACGATGGCGATG
>CALMPZ010000509.1 GCA_937871645.1 uncultured Polymorphobacter sp. | reverse complement strand
TCAGGCCTGCCTACCGGACGCTCTTGACTCTCATTCTATAATTCGACAATTCTAGAAATATGGAATCACAAGCCAGTCTCGTCGCTGTCGAGCGCCTTGCCTCGCTAGCGCAGCCGCACCGGCTGGCGGCGTTCAAGCTGCTCGTCGAAGCAGGGCCGGCGGGGTTGCCGGCGGGTGAAATCGGCGTACGGCTCGACATGCCGGCATCGACGCTGTCGTTCCACCTCGCGCATTTGCGCCGCGCCGGGCTGGTGTCTCAGCGTCGTGACGGCCGTTCGCTGATCTACGCCGCCGACTTTGCCGCGATGAACGCGCTGGTCGGCTATCTCACCGACAATTGCTGCGGCGGCGCGTCGTGCGCGCCCGCCGAAGTGCAGGAAAGGCAAGTCGCATGAAGCGTTTTCACGTCCATCTCGGTGTCGATGACCTGCAGGCATCGATCGGCTTTTACTCGACGTTGTTCGCGGCGCCGCCGACGGTGCAGCGCCCCGACTATGCCAAATGGATGCTCGACGATCCGCGCGTCAATTTCGCTATTTCATCAGGCCATGCCAGCCGCGGCGTCGAACATCTGGGTATCCAGGTCGAGGACGCGGACGAACTCGCCGAAGTTGCGGCGCGGCTGGCAGCGGCCGATGCGCCGGTGCTCGACGAAGGCGCTACGACCTGCTGCTACGCCAAGTCGACCAAGGCATGGATTGCCGACCCGCAGGGCGTCGCTTGGGAGGCCTTCCTGACCACCGGCGAAGCGACGGTGTACGGGGACGACACCACCGTTGCGGCACTGGGCGCGCTGTCGGCCAACGCCGCCCCCGCCAACTGTTGCGCGCCCGCGCTCGCGCCGAAAGCAAAATCATCCTGCTGCTGAGGGGGAAATCGCCATGGCAAAGACCTGGGATCGTGAACTCAACGTGCTGTTCCTGTGCACCGGCAATTCGGCGCGCTCGATCATCGCCGAAGCCATTCTGGCCCGCGACGGGCTGGGCAAGTTCCGCGCCTTTTCGGCGGGCTCGATGCCGGCGGGCGCGGTCAATCCGCTGACACTCGATGTGCTGCGCACGCTCAACCACCCGTTGGAGAATTTCCGCTCGAAAAGCTGGGAGGAGTTTTCGGGGCCGGATGCGCCGCAACTCGATTTCGTTTTCACCGTTTGCGACAATGCCGCGAACGAAGTCTGCCCGGTCTGGCCCGGCCAGCCGATGACCGCGCATTGGGGCGTCCCCGATCCGGCTGCGGTCGAAGGCAATGACGCCGTGCGACATGCGGCGTTCTTCGACACCTATCGGATGCTGTCGAACCGCATCGGACTGTTTATCAACCTGCCGTTCGACGCGCTCGACAGACTGACGCTCGGGCAGCGCCTCAAGGCGATCGGCACGACACGCGACACCAGCTCGGAGAACGCAGCTTGACCGTGACCATCTATCACAACCCGGCGTGCGGCACGTCGCGCAACACGCTGGCGATGATCCGCGCCGCGGGCATCGAGCCGCAGGTCATCGAGTATCTGAAGACGCCGCCGTCGCGCGACACGCTGAAGGCGCTGGTCGCGGCAAGCGGTGGCAGCGTGCGCGCGCTGATCCGCGAGAAGGCGCCGCCCTATGCGACACGTGGCCTCGCCGATCCGGCATTGTCCGATGATGCGCTACTTGATGCCATGCTGGCCGAGCCTATCCTGATCAACCGGCCCATTGTTGTGACGCCCAAGGGCACTGCCTTGTGCCGGCCGTCGGAGCTGGTGCTGAGCCTGCTCGAAGCGCCGCTGGCGGCCGATTTCATCAAGGAAGACGGCGAAGTCGTGCACGTGAAATCGTGAGCGCGCCGGCACCCGGGCGGTTGGGGTTCCTCGACCGCTATCTGACCTTGTGGATTTTTGCGGCGATGGCGCTCGGCGTCACGCTCGGTAGCGTGTTCACCGGCCTGCCGGCAGCGCTCGACCGGCTCAGCATCGGCAGCACCAATGTACCGATTGCCATCGGGCTGATCGTGATGATGTATCCGCCGCTGGCGCGTGTGCGCTACGAGGAGCTGCCGCTGGTTTTTGCCGACAAACGCGTGCTGGCACTGTCATTGCTGCAGAACTGGCTGATCGGGCCGGTGCTGATGTTCGGCCTCGCGGTGATATTCCTGCGCGACTATCCCGAATACATGACCGGACTGATCCTGATCGGGCTGGCGCGCTGCATCGCGATGGTGCTGGTGTGGAACCAATTGGCCAAGGGTGACAATCAGTACGTCGCCGGGCTGGTGGCGTTCAATTCGATCTTCCAGATCCTGTTTTTCAGCAGCTATGCGTGGTTCTTCCTGAGCTTCCTGCCGCCGCTGTTCGGGCTGCAGGGCAGTGTCGTCGATGTCGGCTTCTGGACGATCACGCAGGCGGTGCTGATCTATCTCGGTATCCCGTTCCTCGCCGGTTTCCTGACGCGGCGCGTCCTGACGGCGCGGCACGGCGCAGCTTGGTACGAAGGCAAGTTCGTCCCGCGCATCGCGCCGCTGACGTTGCTGGCGCTGCTGTTCACCATCGTCGCGATGTTCAGCCTGAAGGGCAATGACATCGTCCGGCTGCCGTTCGACGCGCTGCGCATCGCGGTGCCGTTGACGCTGTATTTCGTCATCCAGTTCGGTGCCAGCTTCGTGCTGGGACGGTTGATTGCCCGCGACTATCCGCGCACCACGGCGATTGCCTTCACGGCAGCGGGCAACAATTTCGAGCTGGCGATTGCCGTGGCCATTGCCAGTTTCGGCCTCGCGTCGCCGGTGGCGTTTGCGGCGGTCATCGGCCCGTTGGTCGAAGTGCCGGTGCTGGTGCTGCTGGTCAGCGTGGCATTGTGGTTGCAACGCCGCTGGTTCGTGCCGGCAATGCGCTGAACCCGGGTAAATCACAGCGCATTTCGCCGTGGCCCGAACACCGGCGCCATGCCGCGTGCGAACACGTGGCATGCCCGGTCATTCGGGTCAGTCCAAATCACCTCATTCGAAGCGCAGGCGCCCATCATCAAGGTTGATCGACGGGATGGAGTCCTTTTCGGCCCAATAATCCTGGCTATGCTCCCATTCGGGCTTGTCGCCGCGCTTGGGCATCAGGTGCATGCCGCGCATCAGATAGCCGGGGTTGAAGTTTTCCGGGTCCATCCACGGCCCGAGCTTCATGTCCTTTTCGTCATCGCGCAGCTGCGGCACGACGCGCTTGGCACCGCGGCGGTCCATGTCATTGAGCAGCTTGCAGACGAAGTCGGCGACCAGTTCGGTGCGCAGCGTCCAGCTGGCACGGAAATAGCCCATCACCCACACGAGGTTGGGCACGCCGGTGAACATCATGCCGCGGTAGGTGACGGTATCCGAAAACACCAACGGCTTGTTGTCGATGACGAAATCGATGTCGCCGAGCACGTTGAGGTTGAACCCCGTCGCAGTGATGATGATGTCGGCTTCCAGCTCCTTGCCCGATTTGAGCAGGATGCCCTTGGCCGTGAAGCGGTCGATCTCGTCGGTGACGACATCGGCCTTGCCGGCGTTGATGCCCTGGAACAGGTCGCCATCGGGGATGAAGGCAATGCGCTGGCGCCACGGCCGGTAGCTCGGCGTGAAGTCCTTTTCGACCGGATAGTCCGGCCCGAGGAAGGCGCGGACGCCGGCGAGCAGCTCGTCGCGGACAGTGTCGGATTCCTCGATGGCGCGGCGGGTGAACACCGCCTGGTCATAGAGCACCTTGCGGCGGACGATTTCGTGGATCCACATCGGGTCGATGTCGAGTTCGACGAGCGTGTTATACAGCTCGTTCTCGTTGCGGCCGGGGATGAAATAGGTCGGTGAGCGCTGCAGCAGAGTGACGTGTTCGCAGTCGCCGGCAATCGCCGGGACCAGCGTCGCGGCCGTCGCGCCCGAGCCGATGACCAACACGCGCTTGCCCTTGTAGACGAGGTCTTCGGGCCAGGTCTGCGGGTGGACGATCTTGCCCTGATAGTCGCCCATGCCCGGCCACTCGGGGGTGTAGCCCTTGTTGTGGCGGTAATAGCCCTGACACATGAACATGAAGTTGGCGGTGAAGCGCAGCTTCTCGTCGGTGTCGCTGCGGACGGCGTCGATGGTCCAGAGGTTGTCCTTGCTCGACCATTCGGCGTGGACGATCTTGTGCTTGTAGCGGATGTGGCGCGCGAGGTCGTTCTCGTCGATGACCTCGCCCATGTATTTGTTGATCTCCTCGGCGGTGGCGATCGGCGCCGTCACCCACGGCTTGAAGCGGTAGCCGAAGGTATACAAGTCGCTGTCCGACCGGATGCCGGGGTATTTATGCGTCAGCCAGGTGCCGCCGAAGCTTTCGAGCGCTTCGAGCACGACATACGACTTGTTCGGGCATTGCTGGCCGAGGTGATAGGCCGCGCCGACCCCCGAGATGCCGGCGCCGACGATGAGCACGTCGAAATGCTCGACGACGGCGGTGGACGCGGGACGTGCGGCGGTGGTGGTTGCGGTCATGACAGTCTCCCCAGAGCTGGATTTCAGAATGTTGCTAGCGCCATCTAACGTGGCGATCCTTGATGCAAATCAACCTTGCAATCGCAGCCTGCCAGCGGCCCGTCAATTCGCTGTGTCGTTTCAGGCAGCGAAGCCGGGCTATCAGTTGATCAGCCGCCGCCGCGGGGTCTTGTTCAGCCGTGCCAGCGGATGGTGCCCACCGGGGTTGTCGACCCAGCCACTGACCTGCGGGCTGACCAGCGACCAGCGCACCGGCACCAGCAGCGATATCATCGGCGTGTCGATCAGCATCAGCGACTGTGCCTGCACGAGCGCCTCGGCACGCTTGGCCGGATCGTTCACGGCGAGTGCCGCAGCGACCAGCGCATCGGCATCCTTGTTGCAATAGCCGCCGATGTGCGCGGCGCAGCCGAGCGGCGCCAGCAGCGCCCAGGGCGTATCGACCGGGCTGGCGCGCTCGACCACGGCGACGTCGAAATTGCTGCGGGCGACGGCGCGGGCGTGCGCGGCTTCGGGCTCGACGAGCAGCTTTGTCTCGACACCAAGCGCCAGCCAGTCCGCCGCGACGGCGGCAGCGACCATGGCATGGCCGCGGCCGGCGGGCAGCCGCAGCGTCAGGACGAGCGACCGGTCAGGCCCGTAGCCGGCATCGGCGAGCAGTGCGCTTGCCGTGGCCAGCCGCTCCTCGAATGACAATTGGCTCCAGCCCGGCTGCACTGGCGCCGCGACCAGCGTATCGGGCAGCAGACCGGCGAGCGGCGGCACATCGTCGGTGGTGAACAGTCGGCGCACCAACGCCTCGCGGTCGATCGCCATCGCCAGCGCGGTGCGGACCCGGACATCGGCGAGCGGCCCGCTGCGGACGTTGGCGACATAGCCATAGACGCCGCGCACCGGCTCGACATGCAACGACGCCGGCTTGGTCAACGTCCGAACTTCGCCAAGGCTGCCGATGCCGCCGCCGACCACGACATCGGCGGCGGCGCGGGTGAAACGTGCCACCGCCGCCGTCGGATCGGGCGTCGCGGTCAGGTTGAGCGCGCCGAGCTTGACGCTGTCGGCGCCGTGGAAATCGGCGTTGCGCTTGAAGCGCAGCTGCCCCGGCGCGGCGGTGTCGCCGGTATCAGGAAGGAACGCGCCGTTGACCGGTGCGGCGCTGCCGCTGCGCCGCACCGTCGCATCGGGCAGTGCCAGCAGTTGCAACAGTTCGGGCGTTGGCGCCGACAGCCGGATCTCGACGACATTGCTGACCGGCGCGCTGATGCCGAGCGCCCTGGGCGGCAGCCGGCCGCTAGCGACTTGCGGGGCGTTGACGATGCGCCCGAACAGCGGCTTGAGCGGGCTGCGGCCGGCCGGCGCCAGCAGCCGCCGGAACGACAGCACGACCTGCTCGGCGGTCACCGGGCGGCCGTCGCTCCATTTGGCGGCGCGCAACCGGAAGATGACACTGAGCCCGTCATCGGCGATGCGCCAGCTGGTCGCCAGCCCCGGCACCGTCTGGCCGGCAGCATCGAACTGCACCAGCCCCTGGCTCGTCACGTCGAGCGCGGTCTGCCGCATCAGCGTTTCGGCACGGCCACCTTCACCGACACTTTCGACCCGCAGCGTCGCGCCGCCATCGTCGCCCGCCGGCTTGCACGCGGCAAGCCACGCCACCAGCGCGGCAGCGAGCATGACACGAAGCGCGGGGCGAGACGGGAGCCGGTCCATGGTGCCAATCTAGACAGCCGGCGCCGTGCGGGCAACGCGCACTTGAAGCGCAAGGTGCGTGCCGCTAAGCCGGAGGCATGGATAGCCACAAGCAACCCGCCCGCGACGTCCTCGAGCTGATCGGCAACACCCCGCTGGTGCGCCTGCGTGGCCCCAGCGAGGCGACCGGCTGCACCATCCTCGGCAAGTGCGAGTTCATGAACCCCGGTGGCTCGGTCAAGGACCGTGCGGCCGCATTCATCGTCGCCGATGCCGAAGCCCGCGGCGCGCTGCTGCCCGGCGGCACCATTGTCGAGGGCACGGCGGGCAACACCGGCATCGGGCTGACCGTCGTCGCCAATGCGCGCGGCTACAAGACCATCATCGTCATGCCCGACACCCAGTCACAGGAAAAGCAGCAGACACTGCGCGCCCTCGGTGCCGAGCTCATTCTGGTGCCCGCAGCCCCATACAGCAACGCCGCGCATTACGTGCACACGTCGCGCCGCATTGCCGAAGAAACCCCGGGCGCAATCTGGGCCAACCAGTTCGACAATATCGCCAACCGGCTCGCACATCTGCGCACGACTGCGCCCGAAATCTGGGCACAGACCGACGGCAGGATCGATGGCTTCACCTGCGCCGTCGGTACCGGCGGCACGCTGACCGGCACCGGCATGGGTCTTAAGGAATTCAACCCCGATTTGGTGCTCGCTCTGACCGATCCCGAAGGTGCGGCGCTGTACAATTGGTTCGCGCACGGCGAGCTGCGCGCCGAAGGCAATTCGGTTTCCGAAGGCATTGGGCAGAGCCGCATCACCGCCAACCTCGAGGGGCTGACAGTCGACACCCAGTTCCGCGTGCCCGACACCGAGGCACTGGGCTATGTCCATGATTTGCAACAACATGAAGGGCTGTGCCTGGGCCTGTCATCGGGCATCAACGTCGCCGGCGCGGTGCGGCTGGCGCGCGAGATGGGGCCCGGAAAAACCATCGTCACCATCCTCTGCGACTCGGGCCTGCGCTACCTTTCGACGATCTACAATCCGGCCTGGTGTGCCGCCAAGGGCCTGCCCGCGCCACCGTGGTTGCGCAGCGCTTGAAGCGCGTCCGATTTGTCATAAACCTGACATTAACCTATTCTGTGCCTATATAGGTTCATCCAAGGCGCGTCGCGCCGGGCAATTTGCCCGGCAATGCACGTCGATTGTCACTGCGTACGCACAAGCGTTCGGTGCGCGCAGCGGCAGGCCAAAAGCCGGAGTAGAGTAGCATGCAACGCGTTCGAGTGGGCCTTACCGGGCTTGCCGCAATTTTCCTGCTGGTCATGATCGCTGCGGCGGGCCTGAAGCCGGCAGCGAAGACAGTCCAGCCCCAGGGTCAGGGCGAAACCCTTGCCGTTCTTGGCGTCGCGCCAAGTTCGGGCGAAGCCGTCAAATCGACGCAGACTGCAGCGACACCTCCCGAGCGTCGTCCCAGCAAGACCTGACAACCGCAGCGCCGGCCCTTCGTTTCGATACCCAGTCTTGCCGCGCTCTGGCGTGGTTCGCTGTGTCGCGCGCGAGTCGGCGGCATATCGGCTTCGGCTATAGTGCCGGCATCCACAAAGTTATCCACAAGCAATCTTAACAGGATCAAAAACAGAACATAAAATTTTCACGTTTCACAAAGCCCGAAAATCCGCCATTTATGCCAAATACGCAGCCCTGACCCACGTTTTCCCATTGTTACCCATCAAATCCCATGATAACGCTTCTGCACAGTGTATGCGGGGCTGTATCACCCATGATCCGGTAGTGCGCCTCGCAACAGACTAGGCGCGAACGGGGGAAGGTTCGCGCCCTGACGGTGAGGGCGGGACAACAGGTGACGGCGTTTTTCTTCCACGGCTATGCGTTGAACGCGGTCGACGCGAAGAACCGGCTGTCGGTGCCGTCGGGCTATCGCGACACCAATGAAAAGCGCTCGGGCGAAAAGCAACTGATCGTCGGCCCCGCCGAACGCGCGCCGTGCCTCGTCGGTTATGACGTGCTGCGCTTCGAGCGGCTGCAGGCGCAGCTCAACGAGCGCTTTGCCGGCAACTATTCGGACGAACGCGATGATTTCGCGCGCGATGCCTTCGGTCTCAACGAGAGCCTGCCGTATGACGAAACCGGCCGCATCATCCTGTCGCCGTCGCTCAAGTTCACCAGCGGCATCGACAAGCTGGCGTTCTTCATCGCCGCCGGCGACTATTTCGAAATCTGGCACCCGCAGCGGCTGATCGAGCACAAGGGCGCGACCAGCCCCGCCGGACGTATCGTCCAGCAACTGCTCGACGCGCGCAAATGACCGCCGCGCTGCATATCCCCGTGCTGCTCGACGAAGTCTTGGCAGCGCTGACGCTGGCCAATGGCGACGTTTATGTCGATGGCACCTTCGGCGCCGGCGGCTACACGCGCGCCGCGCTTGCCGCGGGTGCGCGGGCCTATGGTATCGACCGCGATCCGCAGGCACTGGCGCGCGGCGCGGCGCTTGCCGCCGAATTTCCCGGCCGGCTGACGCTGATCGACGGTCGCTTTGCCGATATGGACAGGTCGCTCGAAGCACTCGGCGTGACGCAGGTCGATGCCGTGGCGCTCGATATCGGTGTGTCGTCGATGCAGCTCGATCAGGCCGAGCGCGGCTTTTCGTTCATGAACGACGGCCCGCTCGATATGCGGATGAGCAGCGATGGCCCGACCGCCGCCGACTTCCTCAACACCGCCGACGAAGCCGAGATCGCCGATGTCATCTTCCAGCTCGGTGACGAGCCCAAGGCGCGCCGCATCGCCCGCGCCATCGTCGCCGACCGGCCGCTGACGCGGACGTCCGAACTCGCACGACTGGTGCGCAGCGTCTGCGGCTACAAGCCCGGCGGCAAGGACCCCGCGACCAAGACGTTCCAGGCCATCCGCATTCACGTCAACGACGAACTCGGCGAACTCGATGCCGGGCTGCGTGCCGCTGAACGACTGCTGCGCCCGGGTGGCCGCTTGGCGGTGGTCAGCTTCCACAGCCTCGAAGACCGCGCCGTGAAGGGATTCCTGCGCAGCCGTTCTGGCAACGAGCCCGGCGGATCGCGCCATTTGCCGCAAGCCGGCACCACCGGCCCCGCCCCGACCTTTTGCGCACCGGAAAAGCCGGTGCGTGCGTCCGAAGCCGAAGCGGCGCGCAACCCGCGCGCCCGCTCGGCCACGCTGCGCGCGGCAACGCGTACCGCAGCCCCAGCCTGGAGGATTTGACCCATGTCGAGTTCATTTGGTCGATCGCGCTTCATTGGCAATGGCGCACTCATCTCGGTCGCCATGCTGGCCGCGCTCGGATGCTACACGATCTCGCTCAAGGTGTCGTCCGAACGCGCCGCGGTGGACAAGCTGCGCGCGCAGGTCGTGGCCGACGCGCATGACATTCGCATGTTGCAGTCCGAAGTACGCACCCGCGCCCGCCTGCCCGAATTGCAGCGCTGGAACGATACGGTGCTGGCGCTGAGCCCGCCGAAGGTCGGGCAGTTTCTCCGCGACGGCGTCCAACTCGCCAGCTACGCCCCCGGTGCGCCGCGCGTGGCGGCACCGGCGCCGGTCGCGCCGGCACCTGTAAACGTCGCGCCGGCTACCGCAGCCCCTGCGCCGGTTACCGCTGCGCCGCT
>CALMPZ010000508.1 GCA_937871645.1 uncultured Polymorphobacter sp. | reverse complement strand
CGAGGGACCAACTGAGGTGTGGGCGTGTCCCTCGACTTCGCTCGGGATGAGCGAGGTTGGTTCAACTTGGATGCAACAGAGTCCAGGGCAGATTCACTCGGCGACCGCCACCGACGATGACAGGCGCGGCGGCGGCGGCAGGGCGGGGATTTCGGTTTCGGCTTGCAGCTCGGCGCCTGCGACGAACCTTGTGGTGATGCCTTCGAGTGCCAGCAGCGATGCCAGCGTGGTCGCGGGCGCGGTGTTCGACCGTTCTTCAAAGTCATCGCCGCCGGGCAGCCGGATGCTGACGCCGCGCAGCCCCCAGGCCTTGAGTGCCCAGATTGCCGCCTCGGTATCGGCGGCGGCGCGCGCCGGGTCGCTGGCGATGCGCAGCACGGCTTGCGGCGGTGGGACGACGCGCAGCGTCCAGCTGCCGAAGCTGCGGCCGCCGGCGGGGTCGAGGCTGCGGTAGTCGGCAAGCGTCCAGTCGGGAGCAGCGGCCAGTTGCGCGTGGACGATGTGCGATGTCGCGTCGTGCCAGAACGCCGTTACCGGCAGTTCGAGCGCCGCGCGGATTTCGGCAATCGGCGGTTCGTCGCGGACGTTGCCCTCGGCGCTACGTGCCACGGCGGCGGCAATCATCGCTTCCGACCGTGCCACGCCGCTGCCGATTTCGATCTGCTGGAGGTGCAGGACCGGCTTCTGGCCGATCTGTGCAGCGATCAACTTGACTACCTCGGCCTGGGCATCGGGCGCAAAGCGCGGGGTGATGACGACGGCCGAGATTTGGGGATGGCCACGCAACGGCCAGCTGACGTTGTGCTGCGAAATGTCATCGGTCGAGATTTCGAATGTCATACTGAGCACCTGCGCGCTGATGCGCTTGACCTCGACT
Organism: uncultured Polymorphobacter sp.; assembly: GCA_937871645.1. Lineage (GTDB taxonomy): Bacteria > Pseudomonadota > Alphaproteobacteria > Sphingomonadales > Sphingomonadaceae > Polymorphobacter_A. Next base: position 1,505 of record CALMPZ010000508.1, on the reverse strand, counting down.
TCGCGCTGGAGGCGGAACAACGTCGCCGCCAGCGGCGTCAGCAGCGCCAGCGTCAGCACTGCGCCGATCAGGAAGATGCCCGGATTGACGCGCTGGCCTGCCCGCGGCGCCGCCGCACCGGTCAGCCGCGCGACGCCGGCAATGGCGATAGCGATGGCGGCGAGGTTGGTCAGGAACAGCAGCATGGCGCCGCCGGCGATGTCGCCGCGCAGCGCTGCGATGCCGTAGCCGACAGTGGCGAGCGGCGGCATCAGCGCGGTGGCGATGGCGACGCCGATTGCGGTTTCGCCCTGTTGGCGGACGATGGCATAGCCGCCGGCAATCCCCGACAGCAGCGCCACCGCAAGGTCGAGCAGCGTCGGCTGGGTACGCGCCATGATTTCAGGGGTGATATCGTCGATCGGACTGATCCAGGTGACGAGGAATCCGGTAGCGATGCCGATCAGCGCACCGATGGTGACGACGCCTGTCGCTTCGCGCAAGCGCCCGGCATCGCGGGTGGCAAGCCCGAAGCCGAGCGCGGCAATCGGTGTCATCAGCGGTGATACCAGCATCGCGCCGATGACGACCGCGGCTGAAGATTGCAGCAGACCGAATGTGGCAATGCCCGCCGACAGCACGCACATCAGCACATAGCCGGGGGTGAGCGAACCGCGCTCGAAGACGTTGCGGCGCAGTTCGCGGCCGCGTTCGCCGTCGAGGTCGTGGAGCTGGAGCAGCGCCACCAGCCGCGACCGCCAGCGCGGCATGGGCGCGCGCGCGTCAGCCACCCTGGTTGAAGTCCCAGCCACGTTCGCCGTGGCTCGACAGGTCGAGCCCGTCGTGTTCGGCCTCTTCGTCGACGCGCAGGCCGAAAACGCGGGCGACCAGCCAGCCGATCGCGACGGTGGCGACGCCGGTCCATAGCGCGACGACGCCGACGCCGAGCGCCTGCGCGCCGAATTGCGCCGCCATGCTGTTGCCTTCGGCAAAGCCGATGCCGCCCAATGCCGGCAGCATGAACACCGGCAGCAGCAACGAGCCGAGGATGCCGCCGACGCCGTGGACGGCGAAGACATCGAGCGAATCGTCGATGCGGAACTTGTGCTTGACCAGCATCACCGCGCCGAAACACACCAGCCCGCCGAGCGTGCCGAGCGCGATGGCGCCAGCGGGGCCGATGTAACCCGCCGCCGGGGTCACGGTTGCGAGACCGGCGACGGCGCCGGTGACGATGCCGATCGACGTCGGCTTGCGGATCTTGAGATATTCGCCGGCGATCCAGACGAGTGCGGCAGCGCATGCCGCCAGATGCGTGTTGAGAATGGCGCTGGCGGCGAGTGCGTTGGCGCCGAGCGCCGAGCCGCCGTTGAAGCCGTACCAGCCGAACCACAGCAGGCCGGCGCCGGTCATCGTCAGCGCCGGGCTGTGCGGCACCATTGCGACGCGCGGGAAGCCCTTGCGCGCACCGATCATCATCGCGACGATCAATGCCGCGATGCCCGCGGTGGTGTGGACGACGATGC
>CALMPZ010000507.1 GCA_937871645.1 uncultured Polymorphobacter sp. | reverse complement strand
CACCGTGGCCGAAGTCGGCGGCGATGATAACGAGCGCGAGATGAAGCTGTTCACCGCGCACGATCGCCGGCTGAACAGCGCCTATGGCTTCAACTTCCTCTACGCCGATGCGCTGACGCCGAAGCTGGTGCGCGAGGCGGTCGAAGCCTGGCCCGACGCACCGGGCATTGGGTGGCCAAGCTGGGCGTTCACCAACCATGACGCGCCGCGCGCGGTCTCGCGCTGGGCGGCGCCTGCCGACCATGACGCGTTCGCGCAAATGGCAATGCTGCTTTTGATAGCGCTGCGCGGCAACATCTTCCTGTATCAGGGCGAGGAGCTCGGGCTGACGCAGGCCGAAATCGCCTTCGAGCATCTGCGTGACCCTGAAGCTATCGCCAACTGGCCGCTGACGCTGGGCCGCGACGGCGCGCGCACGCCGATGCCGTGGCGTGCCGCTGCGGTCAACGCCGGCTTTTCGGACGCGACGCCTTGGCTGCCGCTCGGTGCCGACCATGCCGCGCGCGCGGTTGACGTGCAGGCCGGTGATGCGACGTCGCTGCTCGAAGTCACCAAGCGCCTGCTAGCGCTACGCCGCCGCTATCCGGCGCTGCACCACGGCAGCATCAAGGTCATTGCCGCGACCGACGCGCTGCTGGTCTTCGAGCGCGCCGAGGGCGACCAGCGGCTGCTGTGCGTGTTCAACATGGGCGCGGCGCCGCTCGACCATGTGCCCGAAGGGGCGTGGCAGGTCGTCGCTGCCGTCGGTGGGATAACTGGCTGGACACTGCCCGGCCTGTCGGGGCTGATCGCCGAGGCGCAGGCATGAGCTGGTTTGCGCGCCTAGCCGCACTGGTGCTGCTGGCGCTGGCGCCGGTGGTGCACGCCGCCGAAGCCGCCGCGGTCGCATCACCTGACGGCAAGATCCGTGTCAGTATCGATGTCGATGGTGAAGGGCACGTTCGCTACAGTGTCGCGCGCGGTACTGCGGCGCTGATTACACCGTCATGGCTGGGCTTCCTGCTGACCGATGCGCCCAAGCTGCACCGCAACCTGTCGGTCACCGGCAGCGAAACCCGCAGCTTTGACGAAACCTGGACGCAGCCGTGGGGCGAGCGCACGCGGGTGCGCAATCATTTCAACGAGCTGCGAGTCCACATCAAGGAAACCAAGCCGCTGGCGCGCGGCTTCGACGTGGTGTTTCGCGTCTTCGATGACGGTTTCGGCTTCCGCTATGAATTCGCCGACCAGCCCAACCTCCACACGCTGAGCATCGCCGAGGAACTGACGCAGTTCAACCTCGCACAGGACGGCACCGCATGGTGGGTGCCAGCGTTCGAATGGAATCGCGAAGAATATATCTACAACACCACGCCGATCCGCGAGATTGCCACCGCGCAGACGCCGCTGACGGTCAAGCTGGCGGACGGCACCCACATCGCGTTCCACGAAGCCGCGTTGGTCGACTATGCCGGCATGAACATAGCGCGCGTGCAGGGCACGGCATTGAAGGCGGTGCTGACGCCGTCATCGCGGGGGCCGAAGGTCGTGCGTGCTGCGCCGTTCACGACGCCGTGGCGGACGCTGCAGATTTCGCCCGACGCCGCCGGACTTGCGATGTCGAACCTGATCCTCAACCTCAACGAGCCCAACAAGCTTGGTGATGTGAGCTGGGTCCACCCACGCAAGTACGTCGGTATCTGGTGGGGCATGCATCTCGACAGCCAGAGCTGGGCGTCGGGCACCAAGCATGGCGCTACCACCGCCAACGCCTTCAAGACGATCGATTTTGCCGCTGCCAACGGCCTGACCGGCGTGCTGATCGAAGGTTGGAACCTCGGCTGGGACGGCGACTGGTTCGCCGATGGCAAGGACTTCAGTTTCACCCAGGCCTATCCAGACTTCGACCTGCCGAAGATCGCCGCCTATGCCAAATCGAAGGGCGTCCACTTGATCGGCCACCACGAAACTTCGGCGAACATCGCGCACTATGAAGCGCAGATGGACGCGGCGTTCGACCTCTATGCCAAGCTCGGTATCGATGCCGTCAAGACCGGCTATGTCTCTGACGCCGGCGGCATGCAGGCGCGCGGCGCCGACGGCAAGACCGCGTTCGAATGGCACGAGGGGCAAGCGTCATCGGTGCACCACCTCAAGGTCGTCACCGAAGCCGCCAAGCGCCACATCGCCATCAACGCGCACGAGCCGATCAAGGACACCGGGCTGCGCCGCACCTACCCGAACTGGGTGAGCCGCGAAGGCGCGCGCGGCATGGAATACAACGCCTGGGGCGCGCCGCCCAACCCGCCGGAACACGAGTCGGTGCTGGTGTTCACCCGCATGCTCGGCGGGCCGATGGACTTCACGCCCGGCGTGCTGTCATTGACCGGCAAGCACGCCCAGCAGATCCAGTCGACAGAGGCGAAGCAGCTGGCGCTTTATGTCGTGCTCTATTCACCTATTCAGATGGCCGCCGATCTACCTGAGAATTATGCGAAATATCCGCGCTCGTTCCAGTTCATCAAGGACGTGCCGACAGACTGGTCGGACACGCGCGTGTTGAACGGCGAAGTGGGCGACTATGTCACCATCGCCCGCAAGGACCGCGCCAGCGACAATTGGTACCTCGGCGCCGTCGGTGACGAACAAGCGCGCACCAGCACGGTCAAGCTCAACTTCCTCGACCCCGGCCGCAGCTACACCGCACAAATCTACCGCGACGGCGACGGTGCCGACTGGAAGGCCAACCCGCACGCGGTCGCCTATGAAACACGCAAGGTGACCAGCGCTGACAGCCTGACGCTGGCACTGGCGCCCGGCGGCGGGCAGGCCATTCGCTTCGTCGCGGGGCCACGCAAATGATGCGGCTGGTGCTGGCGCTGATGTTGCTGCTCGCAGCGCCCGCGCTGGCGGCACCACCTGCTTCGGGAACGCTTGTCGAAATCCCCGAATTCGCCTCGAAGTTCGTCAAGCCGCGCCATGTCAGCATCTGGCTGCCGCCGGGCTACAGCGCGCAAGGTAAGCCTGCGCGCGTGCTCTACATGCACGACGGGCAGAATATCTTCGACGGTGCCAACGCCTATGGCGGCAACGAATGGGGCGTCGACGAAGCGGTGACCAAGCTGCTTGCCGGGCACAAGCTGCCGCCCATGATCGTCGTCGGCGTGTGGAACACTGACAAACGTTATGAGGAATATTTCCCGCAGAAGCTGGCGCAATATCTGCCGCCGGGGTTGCAGGCCAAGCTCGACGCCGCAGCCAAAGGCGGACTGCAAGGAGACGCCTACCTCAAATTCCTCGTCCGCGAACTCAAGCCCCATATCGACAGTCACTACCGCACGCTGCCCGGGCCGGCCGATACCGCTGTCATGGGCTCATCAATGGGCGGGCTGATCTCTATCTATGCGATGGCGGAATATCCGCGCGTCTTCGGCCAGGCCGCGGCGCTGTCGGTGCACTGGCCGCTGGTCGCGCCGTCCGATGCTGCCAACGCCGCCGGCGATGCCGATGCTGTCGCCAATGCGTTCACCCGCTACTTCGCCACCGCCAAATGGGCGCCTGGCCGCAACCGACTCTACATCGATCACGGCGACCAGGGCCTAGACCAATTCTACCGGCCCTATAGCGCGCGCATCGAAGCCGAAATGCCGGCGCTCGGCTGGAGCGGCGACAGTTTCGTCAGCCGCACATGGCCGGGCACGACACATAACGAGGTGAGCTGGCGCGAACGACTGGAT
>CALMPZ010000506.1 GCA_937871645.1 uncultured Polymorphobacter sp. | reverse complement strand
GTCGAGGGACACGCCCACCCGTCAGCGCGTCCCTCGACTTCGCTCGGGATGAGCGGGGTTTGTGTTGTTGGAAACGGGTTCAAGCAAGGCGCGCGCACACGACGAATTTCCGGCCAGCGGATATCCCCGCCCTGGTCCATCGTTCTGGCAATCTGTTCCCCCGCCGCCACGGTGGGGGAAATCCTCTTCCCGGTAACGGCATCCCTGGATGTTTGCTGGGTTACCGGGAAGAGGCAGGCTTTGTGACGCTGATCGGGATAGCCGGGGTCGGAGGGCGACAGCTTCCATAGCCGAACGCGTATATTACGCTGTGTTTGACGCGTTATTGAGGACGCATTTAGTGCAGACGCAAGTGCCCTCCTTGGAACACTTGGAGCTGAAGTTCCCGATCTAACAGAGCGCGGGGCTAAAAAGCGCGGCGGTGAGACGTCACGTCCGGGTACGCAAGTGGCGATCGTGAGCCCGGACAGGTTGGGTGGAGACTATCCATTTTTCCACCGTCTTCATTGACATGATAACCGATTCGGTTCGTTATGTCAAACGGAATCGCGCGCATTTCCCTCTCCCCGGTGGGGAGAGGGCGACTCGCGCCACTTGGCGCGGCGGGGTGAGGGGGTTCCCACCTGGCCGATCAACCGCAGGCGCACCCCAACCTGTGCCGAACCCCCTCACCCCGCTCGCTGCCGCGAGTCGCCCTCTCCCCACAGGGGAGAGGAGGGAGGCTACGCCGTCCGCGCCAGCTCCGCGCCACTGAACGCCGGGTCGCCGGTGACTTCGCGTGCCGCCCAGACCGGCATTGTTTGCGCCAGCACGGCCGCCCGCGTCGGTGCCTCGATTTCGGCGATGATCAACCCTGCGTGGCGACCTTCAAACACGTCGAGCCCCAAGCCGTCGATGCGGTAGCGGCATTTTGCGATGCGGTGACCGGGCAGCACATCAAACTGCGCGAACTCTTCGGCGGTCAGGTACAGATTGGTGATCGGCGCCGACACCGGATCGTCCGACAGATATTTGCGGCACAGTTTGAACACCGGTGCGGCACCTGCGCCGGTCACACGGCGCAAGCGCAGCCGTGTCGCCGCTATGTACAGGTCCTCGATACGAACCACAGGCGCACCGTCGAGCGCAGGGCAGCGTGCCGGATCGACGAGAAACCGCCGTTCATGTTCGAAAAGTGCGTATTTCGGCAGGTCCATCGCGGTCACCGCACGCGCCGGCCTAAACGCGCGGGTCGATCTGCGGGCCGCGCACGAACGGTTGCGCGAACAGCAGACCGGTAACGAAGCCGCCGATATGCGTCCAGATCGCCACCTGGAACGGCCCGGTGTTGAACGCCACCGCGGTCAACAACTGCAGCCCGATCCACACCGCCGCGTACCACAGCGCGGTCAGTGCATCCGACGAGATGCTGATGCCCAGAATCTTGCGCGCCGATACACGGCTGCGCGCGAACAGTACTGCATAGGCGCCGAACACCGCGGCGATCGCGCCACTGGCACCGACAACCGATGCCACCGAGCCAGGGTCCACCGCGACCTGCAGCAACCCGCCGGCGATGCCACCAAGTAGATAGAGCGCCAGAAACCGCCAGCGCCCGACGACCCATTCGACATAGCGCCCCACCCACGCCAGAAACAGCATGTTGAGCAGCAGGTGCATCCAGCCGCCGTGCAGGAACATCGAGGTCAGCAGCGTCAGCGGTGCCGGCACAATGCCCGGCAGCAGCTTGGCCGCGCCGATCCCCAGGCTGTGCGTCAGCCGTGCCGGCACCAGCCCGAAATTGTCGACCATCCAGCTGGCGAACGCCGGGCCGCCGATCGTGGCCACGACCTGCACCGCTACGCACAGCGCAAGCAGCAGCCGCGTCACCACGGCCAGCGGCGGGGTGAACGGCTTCATCGGCTGGGTCTCAACGCGGCGACCGCCCTCGCCTCAGATGAACTGCAGCGATTGGATCTGGTAATATTTTTCGCCCGACGGGGTCACCACCTCGACATCTTCGCCGACCTTGCGACCAATCAGCGCGCGGCCGAGCGGCGACGAATAGGAGATGCGGCCGATGCGCGCATCGGCTTCGGTCTGCCCGACGATCTGGTAGGTGATCGACTTGTCGTCCTCGTCTGCCAGCTTGACGGTGGCACCGAACACGACGCGGTCGCCCGACAGCGACTTGGGGTCGATGACCACGGCGCGCGACAGGCGATCCTCGATGTCATAGATCTGCGCTTCGATCTGGCCCTGGCGTTCCTTGGCGGCATGATATTCGGCATTTTCCGAAAGATCGCCATGCGCACGCGCTTCCTCGATCGCCACGACGACTTCGGGACGCTCTTCCTCTTTGAGGCGGCGCAGCGTGTTGACGAGGGTTGCATGCCCCTCTGCCAGCATCGGCAGCTTGTCGACGGTCGCCATTGAACTCAAACCTTTCGTCACTTCATTTTGCGGTAGACCGGGTAACGCCCGGCCGCCGTATTCGTTGCAGCCCCCAATCAAGACGGCTCGGCCGTCGGTGGAATCCCACCGTATTCGGCCGACTGCTTTCCCTGGAGCTACGCTTCGCGCGTCTTATAGTATGACTGCAACGACCGGACTTCAAGCGCGCGTTGCTTGGCTGCGGCGATTGCGCGGGCTGCGGCGACGCCTGCCGAGGCAGTGGTGAACGACGGCACCTTGCCGTACAGCGCCGAGCCGCGGATCGACTGGCTGTCCTTCATCGACTGCACGCCTTCGGTGGTGTTGAAGATCAGCGCGACGTCGCCGTCCTTGATGCGGTCGACGATATGCGGCCGGCCCTGCAGCACCTTGTTGACGCGTTCGACCTTGAGCCCCTGCGCCGTCAGATATTCGGCAGTGCCGTCGGTGGCGATGACGGTGAAGCCCATGTCGAGCAGCATCCGCGCTGCCGGCAGGATGACCGGCTTGTCGGTGTGCTTGACCGAAATGAACACGCAGCCGGCCATCGGCAGCACCGTGCCGGCGCCGAGCTGCGCCTTGAAGAACGCCTGGCCGAAGTCGGCATCGATGCCCATGACCTCGCCGGTCGACTTCATTTCCGGCCCGAGCACCGGATCGACGCCAGGGAAGCGCGCGAACGGGAAGACCGCTTCCTTGACCGCGACGTGCGCCCATTTGGGCTTGGTCAGCCCGAAGCTGGCGAGGCTTTCGCCGCCCATGACGCGCGCGGCGATCTTGGCAATCGGCATGCCGGTGGCCTTGGCGACGAACGGCACGGTGCGCGACGCACGCGGGTTGACTTCGATGAGGTAGACCAGCCCGTCCTTGACCGCGAACTGGATGTTCATCAGCCCGCGGACGTTGAGCGCGCGTGCCAGCAACGCCGTCTGGCGCTCGATTTCGGCGATGATCGCGGGTGCCAGCGAGTGCGGCGGGATCGAGCACGCCGAATCGCCCGAATGGACGCCAGCTTCCTCGATATGTTCGAGCACACCGGCCACAAACACCGTCTCGCCGTCAGCCAGCGCATCGACATCGACTTCGGTGGCATCGCGCAGATACTGGTCGATCAGCACCGGCGTATCGCCCGACACGCGCACGGCTTCGCGGATATAGGTATCGAGCTGCGCGGTGGTTTCGACGATTTCCATCGCGCGGCCGCCGAGCACGTAGCTCGGGCGCATCAGCACCGGGTAGCCGATGCGTTCGGCGACTTCGACGGCTTCGTCACGCGAGCGCGCGATGCCGCCGGTCGGCTGGCGCAGGCCGAGTTCCTCGACCAGCGCGGCAAAGCGCTCGCGGTCTTCGGCCAAGTCGATGTTGTCGGGCGAGGTGCCGAGGATCGGGATGCCGGCGTCCTTCAGGCGCTGCGCCAGCTTGAGCGGTGTCTGGCCGCCGAACTGGACGATGACGCCGACCAACGTGCCGGCGTCCTGCTCGCACTTCAAGACTTCGAGCACGTCCTCGCCGGTCAGCGGTTCGAAATACAGCCGATCCGAGGTGTCATAGTCGGTCGACACCGTTTCGGGGTTGCAGTTGATCATGATGGTTTCATAGCCGGCCTCATCGAGAGCGAAGCAGGCGTGGCAGCAGCAATAATCGAACTCGATGCCCTGGCCGATGCGGTTGGGGCCACCGCCGAGGATGACGACCTTGCGCTTGTCCGTCGGCGCGCTTTCGCATTCGGGGGTGCCGAAGCTCGGCGCCTCATAGGTCGAATACATGTACGGCGTCTTCGCCTCGAACTCGGCGGCGCAGGTGTCGATGCGCTTGAACACCGGGTGCAGCCCGAGGTGGTGGCGGGTGTTCGCCACCGCGGCTTCGGTCAGACCCGACAGCTTGGCGAGGCGCGCGTCCGAAAAGCCCATCGCCTTCAACGCGCGCAGCGGCGCCAGCTCGCGCGGCAGGCCGTGCGTCGCGACTTGCGCCTCGGCGGCGATGATTTCGGCGATGCGTTCCAGGAACCACGGCTCGTAGTGGCTGATGGCGTTGATGCGTTCGACGCTGAAGCCGCTGCGCAGCGCCTGCGCGATAATCAGCAGCCGGTCGGGACCGGGGATGCCGAGCGCTGCGGCAATTTCGTCTTCGCTGGCATCGACAAGCGCCTCGACTTC
>CALMPZ010000505.1 GCA_937871645.1 uncultured Polymorphobacter sp. | reverse complement strand
GCAATCGGCGCCTGATGTGCGGCGATCCGGACCCCGGCAAAATCCGGCAACGCTGCGACAGGCGCAATCCCGGTCAACGCGCCCGACATCGCCTGCTTGCGCCATGTGTAGAACAACCCGCTCGAAATCTCGTGCCGCTCGATCGCCGCGCCTACCGATCCGCCCGCGCCAAAAGCATCGCGCAACATCCCGAGCTTCTGCTCGACCGTCCAATATTGCCGGCCAGAAACGTGCGCCACCACCTCGATCCGACCAGTCATACGACCACTCGTATGACCAGTCACTTCTCCATCACCCAAATCCGACACCAGCGCACCCCAGATCAAAGGGGTGGCAAACAACGCGGCCCGGCCATCATACGCAAGGCGGCCTGCAGACCGTGCTTACGTGCCGTCGGCACAACCGCTTCCTGCTCCTGCAAAATCGCGATGATATGCTCTTCCTTACGTCGAGCGCTTCATCCGTCCGTCACTTCTCTACTGAGGCGGACTCCAATCATTTATGGAGGAGTTTCAATAGGGCACTTCAACAGCACATGACGAGCAGCAGCTTCTGAGTAATGACGGTGCACAGTTACTACGTGACCTTCCGGATAGCGCGGACACAGCCAAATCGTTAATCTGAATATGCAGGTTACGAGGAGAGCAGAATGCGCGCGGCGAACACATACCGCTTCATGATGCGCCGCAACGGCCCGGCTGCGAACATTTTCAAGAGGTGCCTTGGGTGAAGGCGACTTACCGCATCGAACAGCTCTCAAAGGTCTATGGTAGCGGCGAGACCACCGTGCATGCATTGCGCGCCATCGACGTCGAGGTGGCACAGGGTGCGATGGTCGTGCTGCTCGGCCCGTCGGGCTCCGGCAAATCGACATTCCTCAACATTCTTGGCGGGCTCGATCAGGCGAGTTCGGGGCATGTATGGTTCGGGGACGCCGACCTGACGCAGTTCGACGAAGGCGCGCTGACCGAATACCGGCGGCGCAGCGTCGGCTTCGTGTTCCAGTTCTACAACCTGATCCCGGCGCTGACGGCGCGCGAGAATGTCGCGCTGATTACCGAAATCGCCGAAGCGCCGATGGACCCGGCCGAAGCGCTGGCCATGGTCGGCCTGGAGGCACGGCTCGACCATTTTCCGTCGCAAATGTCGGGCGGTGAACAGCAGCGCGTCGCGATTGCCCGCGCCATCGCCAAACGCCCCGACGTCCTGCTGTGCGACGAGCCGACCGGCGCGCTCGACAGCGCCACCGGCATACGCGTGCTCGAAGCCATCGACGGCATCAACCGCACGCTCGGCACGACAACGCTGGTCATCACCCACAATGCCGTCATCGCCAACATGGCCGATGAGCTGCTGGTGTTCGGCGATGGCCGGCTGGTCGAGCGGCGCCCGAACGCCGACCGGCGCCCGCCCAAGGATCTGCGCTGGTGACCCGCCCGGCCTGGTTGCGGCTGTCGCCGCTCGGCATCAAGCTGTGGCGCGACCTGTGGCGGCTGCGCGCGCAGGCCGTTGCCATCGCGCTGGTCATCGCCGCCGGTGTCGGCATGGCGGTGATGTCGGCGGGCATGATGCGGTCGATCGAGGACACGCGCGACGCTTATTACGACCGCTACCGCTTCGCGTCGGTCTATGCACCGGTCAAGCGCGCGCCCGAAGGCCTGATGACGCAGATCCGCGCGCTGCCGGGTGTCGCGGTCGCCGAAAGCCGGCTGACCGCCGCCGCGACCATCGACTTGCCCGGCGTCGCCGAACCGGCATCGGCGCGCGTCCATTCGCTGCCCGACAACAGCACGCCGCGGCTCAACGCGCTGTTTCTGCGCAACGGCCGCTGGCTCGATCCGGCGCGCGCCGACGAGGTGCTGGTCAATGCCCAGTTTGCCGATGCGGCGCGGCTGGCGCCGGGATCGACGCTGGCGGCGACCGTGCACGGCAAGCTGCTGCGGCTGCGCATCGTCGGCGTCGTGCTGTCGCCCGAATATGTCTATGCCATCGCGCCGGGCGAAATCTTCCCCGACAACCACCGTTACGGCATCATCTGGATGAACCGGCGGCCACTCGCCGGCATCCTCGACCTCGACGGCGCGTTCGACGAGGTGGTCATCGCATTGCAGCGTGGCGCCGATTCGGGCGAAGTCATCCGGCGCCTCGACATGCTGCTCGAACGCTATGGCGGCGTCGCCGCCTATGACCGCGGCCAGCAGATTTCCGACCGCTTCGTCGTCAATGAAATCGACCAGCTGCGCACGATGACATCGTTCCTGCCGCCGATATTCCTCGGCATCGCGGCGTTCCTGCTCAACATCGTGCTTGGCCGGCTGGTCGATACCGAGCGCGAAACCATCGGGCTGCTCAAGGCCTTCGGCTACCGTGACGGCGCGATCATCCTGCACTATGCCCAACTGGCGCTGTTGCTGTCGGTGGCGGGCATCGCGCTCGGCTTCGCACTCGGCGCCTGGCTCGGCCGCGGGCTGGCGCGGATGTACCAGGCGTTCTTCGTGTTCCCGTTCCTGCATTTTCGTGCCGGCGCCGACATCTATGCGATTGCCGCGCTGGTCGCGCTGGCGGCGGTACTGCTCGGGTCGTATGCGGCAGTGCGGCGTGCTGCGCGACTGCCACCGGCGGAGGCGATGCGCCCGCCGATGCCACCGTCGTATGGCGGGCTGGTGGCGCGTGCGCTGATTGCGGTGCGGCAGCTCGACGAGCCGACTCGGATGATCCTGCGCGACCTGACGCGGCAGCCGCTGCGGTCGAGCTTGAGCATTTTCGGCATCGCCTGCGCGCTGGCGCTCTACATCGCCTCGGCGAGTTCGACCGACAATATCGATCGCATGATCGATCTGGCATTCGACCGCGCCGAGCGCCAGGATTTGACAGTGAGCTTTGTCGAACCGCGCGACGCCCGTGCGCTGTTCGAACTGGCGCGCCTGCCCGGCGTCCGCCGCGTCGAGCCGGCGCGTGCGGTGACGGCGCGGCTACGTATCGGGCCGCGCGTCGAACGCCAGGCGCTGTCGGGTGCGCTCGCCGGTGCCGACCTCAGCCGCATCGTCGATCTCGACGGCCGGGCGATCACCGCGCCGGGTCTCGGCGTGCTGGCCTCGGCGTCGCTGGCGCGCAAGCTCGGGCTTGAGCGCGGTGCGATGATCGATATCGAAATCGCCGAAGGCCGCAAGCCGCACGTGCGGTTACCGGTGACCGGCATCGTCGAAAGCGCACTCGGCACGCCGGCCTATCTGTCGATGCAAGGGCTCAACCGGCTGATGCTTGAGGGTGACGTGGTTTCGGGCGCGTTGCTCGCTGTCGATCCGCTGCAGTTCG